>JAMQPJ010000518.1 GCA_023717585.1 Thermoanaerobaculia bacterium | reverse complement strand
AAGGCCGAGCGAAATCGTCACGCTGAGCGCGTGATCGAGGTCCCGGGTGACGAAGAGGCGCCCGGCCACGCGATTGCGAAGGCGGTCGGCGACGACCCAGGCCTTCGCGGGCGTCGTTTCGGGAAAGATGAGCGCGAATTCCTCTCCGCCGTACCGGGCGACCGTGTCCATCTCGCGCACGCCCTTGGTCAGCTCCTCGACGAGCCCGCGCAGCACGAGGTCTCCGACCGGATGTCCCCAGCGGTCGTTGATCTTCTTGAAGTCGTCGATGTCGAGCATGACGAGGGCGAGCGGCTGCCCGCTGCGCTCGTGGCGGGCGAGCTCGCGCGAAAGCGTCTCCTGGAAATGGCGGTGATTGAACGCCTCGGTCAGGGAGTCGCGGACCGACATCTGCCGCGTCGTCTCGTAAGCGCGCGCCGACTGGATCGCCGTCACGGCCTGGTTCGAGAAGATCTCGAGGGCCTGGACGTCCTCGAGGCGCGGCACGAGCCCGCTTCGCGGCTGGTCGACCTGAAGGGCCCCGACGACCTGGTCGCCGGCCGTGAGCGGAACGAAGAGAAGGTCGTTCGGATGCCAGGCGCCCGAGGCGGTGCTGCGCCGGCGGCGTTCGATGCGGCCGGAGTCGTCGGTCACCGAGCTCGCGTCCTGGCGTTCGAGGTGGCTCACGAAGTACGACTTCGAGATCCGGTAGCGCTCGCCGAACCACCGCGCGATCTCCTCGCGCGGGACTTTCCGCGGCGGGGCGCCCGGAGACGTGTCGTCCAGCCCCACCTGCGCGCGCCGCTCGAAGACGTTCTCGGCCGGATCGAAGAGCGAGAGCACGACCACGCGATAGCCGAGGCTGTGATGGACCGCCTGCACGATGCTCTGCACGAGATGCTCGAGGGTCAGGTGCGTCTTCAGCTCGTTGGAGACCTCGAGGATGCGCTGGAGCATCTCGGCGCGCCCCTGGAGACGCTCGTTCACGGTCTGCATCTGCCGCCTCAGGTTGCGGTCCTGCAGCGCGAGGGCCACGTGGTCCGACACGACCGAGAGCTCCTGAAGCGTCTGCGGCGTCACGAGCGACGGGTCGTCGGATTCGGCGATCAGGACGCCCGCGATCAGGGCGGGAGTCTGGAGCGGCAGGAACACCTGATGGGAAAAACGCGGATTGAGAACCAGATCACGGTCGGGACCGCTCGCGACGCGGGGAGTCGGCGAGGCCGGAAGGAACGGCGACTCGAGGTCCTTCTGCGTTGCGAGCCAGTCGAGGAAGGGCCGCCGCTCGAGAGTCACGTCTCCGCCGAACGAGACGAGCGCCTGTCCATCCGGGTCCTCCTCGTAGGACACGGCCGCCAGCGCGCGGATGGGCAGCGCCTGACGCAGAGCGTCGAAGAGCCGGGCGAAGATCTCTTCTCCGGCCGCGACGCTCGAGACGATCTTCGTGAGCTCGCGAAGCGTCGCGAGCTCCCGGTTCTTCCGCGACAGCTCGGAGGCGCCGGAACGGGCCTGCGCGAGCTTTCGTGTCACGACGATGATCGAGACGATGAGTCCCGCCGCGACGGACGTGATCAGGACGGGCCGGAGATCGAGGCCCCACATCACTTGAAGCTGATGATGCCGCTCTTGTGGAGCTTGTGGAAGATGCGGGTGACCTCGGCCTCTGGGAAGGGCGAGATGCGGGCGATCGAACGCACGTCCCAGATCCCGTTGATGCGCGACACGATGAAAGCCTCGGGGGGCGTGAACGGGAAGTTCATGAGCTCATCCATGGGCTTGCCGAGGACGGGGATCGACCCGGCCGGGAGTCGAGGCAGTGGTTCGGAAGCGGGGGCCGGCACGGCGGGGCCGTGGGAAGCCGCCGGCGCGGGTGTGGAGGCCGCCGAAGCCGGCGTGCGTGCGACCGGGGGCGCCTCGGCGGGGGAAGGAGCCGACGAGGCGACGGTTTCGGCGGACTTTGCGGCCGGCAGCGCCTTGACGGCGGGCCCCGGCGCTGGCGGCGTCCCGGTCCTGTCGGTCTTCAGGTTCGGCAGGGTGTCCGCGCTGTCGGCGGGCCGCGCTGCCGGACGTCTCGTCAGTGTGGCCCCGGAGTCGGGCCCGCGCTTGAGGAACTGATTGAAGCGGGTCGGGACCGGTGTTTTCGGCCCCGGCGGCGCGAGCCGGAGCTCTTCGGCGGTCGCGGCGAGGGCGGCCTGGGGAATCGTGTGCAGATCGCCCGACATCAGCGGGTCGAACGAGGACGAATCTTCTTCGATCGGCTCGATCTCGACGAACACGGGCTCGTCGGCCGTCTCCTCCCGTTCGCCCACGAGAACCACGTGGCCCGTGAGCATGAGGTCGTAGATCAGCTTGGCGACGTGGAAGTCCGGATTGTGGGTCTCGAGGGCGATCTGGTCGATCGCCCGGCGGCCGTTCGTCGCGCCGAGGATCATCTTGTCGCGCTCGGGCAGGTCTTCCTCGACCGGTATGACCACCGAGGGAATGACCCGCATCGTGGGGATGCGCGTCTTGATGCGCTGCCACTCGTCGTAGCGGCGCAGGCCCTCCATCACGATGCCCGTGACGTCGGAGGAGATCGGAACCATCGGAAGGCTCGGAATCTCGCCGTCGATGAACGCAAAGGAACCTTCGGTCCACAGAAAGATGTCGTAGATCGTCTCGGCGGCCTTCAGCCGGACGAGGTCCGCGAGCTCCTCTTCCCTGATGGCGCCGATCATCACGAGGATCTTGCCGAGCAGGATGCGGGATTCCTGCTGGACCTCCAGGGCACGGATGAGCTCCTCCTCGGTGATGAACCCGAAGCCCACGAGAAAACGGCCCAGGTGCTCGCGTTCGAGAGTCGACGAAGACGACGTGACTCGGCCGTTGTTGAAGTAGATGCGCTTCTCGCCGGGCGCCCCGCGCACGACGAGCGTGCCCGTTTTGAGGCCCGTCGAGAGCCACTGAAGCAGCTCCGACAACTGCATCGTGCGCAGATTTCCTGCGATGGCCATGCGATGCGATTGTAACTGGTAAGAGCCTGACGGGAGCGGATTTACTCCATCGGCGGGTTGTAGGAGGGAATCCCCGTCACCGCCTGTCCGAGCACGAGGGTGTGGATGTCGTGCGTGCCTTCGTACGTGAAAACCGACTCGATGTTCGCGAGATGCCGGAAGACGGGGTACTCGCCGGAGATCCCGTTCGCGCCGAGGATCTCGCGGGCCAGCTTGGCGCACTCGCGCGCGACCCACACGTTGTTTCGCTTCACCATCGAGACGTGCTCGGGCTTCATCGTGCCGGCATCCTTCATCCTGCCCAGACGCAGCGCGAGGAGCTGGCCCTTCGTGATCTCGGTGATCATGAACGCGAACTTCGCCTGCACCATCTGGTGCGACGCGATCGGCCGGTCCTTGAACTGCTTGCGGCTCTTCGCATAGTCGAGCGCGCACGTGTACGTGGCCATCGCCGAGCCCAGCGCGCCCCAGGAGATGCCGTACCGCGCCTGCGTCAGGCACGAGAGCGGGCCCTTGAGGCCCTCGGCGCCCGGCAGGAGGCTTTCGGCCGGCACGCGAACGTCCTCGAAGACGAGTTGCGACGTGACCGAGGCGCGGAGGGACATCTTCATCCGGTGCTCGGGCGTGGTGAAGCCCTTCATGCCCTTTTCGACGAGGAAGCCGCGCACGGGGCCGTTGGCGTCGCCGACCTTCGCCCAGACGACGGCCACGTCGGCGATCGAGCCGTTCGTGATCCAGGCTTTGGCGCCGTTCAGGATCCAGTCGCTCCCGTCCTTCTTCGCGACGGTGCGCATGCCGGCGGGATTCGAGCCGAAGTCCGGCTCCGTCAGGCCGAAGCAGCCGATCTTCTCGCCCTTCGAAAGCGCCGGAATCCAGCGGTCCTTCTGCCCCCTGGAGCCGTACGTGAAGATCGGATACATCACGAGCGACGACTGGACGGACACGAAGGAACGCAGGCCGGAATCGCCGCGCTCGAGCTCTTCCGTGATGAGCCCGTAGGCGACGTTGTTCAGTCCCGGCAGGCCGTACTCCGAAATCGTGGAACCGAAGAGGTTCATCGCGGCCATCTTCGGGATCAGCTCCTTCGGGAACCGCCCCTCGTAAGCGCACTCTTCGATGATGGGAAGGACGTCCTCGTCCACGAAGCCGCGCACGAGGTCGCGCACGGCCCGCTCGTCCTCGGACAGCATGTCTTCGATCCCCAGGAAATCGACTCCGGCAAAGCTCACAAGTCCTCCCGTTCGGAGACGAATTTTGCTTCGGAATCGGATGAAGATTCGGAATTTCTTAGAAAGGGGGATGGGGCCGCGCCAGGTGCTTCGCTCGCGGCAGGCCGCGCGTCCCGGCTCTTTCACCTTTCTAAGAAAATCTCCCTCTTCGAACCCCTCATAATCGACCCATGGCGAACCCCGCGTGGAAGGTGGCCGCGGACGTGGCGGACGGTTACGTCTCGCTGAACCCGGTGGTCCTCAAGAAGTACGAGAAGCACGAGGTGGACGCGCTCCTCAAGGAGCTCGAGAAGCTCACGCGGGACACGCGCTCACAAACCGTTCAGCAGGACGACTCCGAGGCGAGCGCGATCCGGAGCCGCAGGCTCCTCCGCCTGTCGCAGGCGAACGTCGTCCTGCAGAGCTGGAGAATGAGGATGCCGAAGTGATGATTTCGGAGCTGTCGCGCCACGTGGGCGAGACCGTGACGCTCAAGGGATGGCTCTACCACTGGCGCAAGGGCGGGAAGATCTGGTTTCTCGTGCTGCGCGACGGCAGCGGGTATCTCCAGGCCGTCGTCTCGAAGGCCGACGTGCCCGAGGCCGTGTGGGAGGCGGCGACGGGCGCGACGCAGGAGTCGACGCTCGAGGTGTCCGGCATCGTGAAGGCCGATCCCCGCTCGCCGGGCGGCGTCGAGCTGGGCGTCGCGGACGTGAAGATCCTCGACCTCTGCCACGACTGGCCGATCACGCCCAAGGAGCACGGCGTCGACTTCCTCATGTCGCAGCGCCACCTCTGGCTGCGGTCGTCCAGGCAGGTCGCCGTCCTCAAGGTGCGGAGCGAGATCGAGAGCGCGATCCACGATTTCTTCTATGCGCGCGGCTACACGCGCCTCGATTCGCCCATCCTGACGCCGGCCGCGTGCGAGGGCACGTCGAGCCTGTTCGAAACGCAGTACACGGAGGACGAGAAGGCCTACCTCTCCCAGTCCGGCCAGCTCTACCTCGAGCCCGCGGCCGCGGCGCTCGGGAGGGTCTACTGCTTCGGCCCCACGTTCCGCGCCGAGAAATCCAAGACGCGGCGGCATCTGCGCGAGTTCTGGATGGTCGAGCCCGAGGTCGCATTCCTCGAGATCGACGGGCTCATGGATCTGGCGGAGGAGTTCGTCAAGGAGCTCACCGCCCGCGTTCTCGACCGCCGCAAGGAAGACCTCAAGCGGCTCGAGCGCGACGTCGCGAAGCTCGAACCCGTCGCGGCGAAGAGATTCCCGCGCATCTCCTACCGCGAGGCGGTCGAGATGCTCCAGAAGAAGAACATGCCGGTGAAGTTCGGGGACGACCTCGGCGGAGACGAGGAGACGGCCCTCACGGAGGGCTTCGACACACCGATCATGGTCACGCGCTACCCGTCGTCGATCAAGGCTTTCTACATGCAGCCCGACGCGAAGGACCCGGACGTCGCCCTCTGCCTCGACATGCTCGCGCCCGAAGGCTACGGCGAGATCATCGGCGGATCGCAGCGCATCCACGACCACGACCTGCTGCTCTCGCGGATCCGGCAGCACGACCTGCCGCTCGAGGCCTTCCAGTGGTACCTCGACGTGAGGAAGTACGGCACGTTCCCGCACTCGGGCTTCGGCATGGGCCTCGAGCGCTTCGTCGCCTGGATGTGCGGCGTCCCGCACCTTCGCGAGTGCATCCCGTACCCGCGGATGCTGTACCGGATCTACCCCTAGGCTCGATCCTCCGCGTCCAGCACCTCACGGACCTTGTGGGCGAGACCGAAAGGCGTGAACGGCTTCTGAAGGAAGGCGATCCCCGGGTCGAGAACGCCGTGCCGTGCGATGGCGTCGTCCGTATATCCGGACATGAAGAGGATCCGGGGGCCCGGGCGCAGCACGCGCAGCCGGTCCCAGAGCACGCGGCCGCTCATGCCGGGCATGACGACGTCGGTCGCGACGAGATGGATCTCTCCCGTGTGCGAGCGGGCGATCTCCAGCGCCTCCTCGCCCGATGCGGCCTCGAGAACGGTATAGCCCTGGGCCTCGAGAATCGTGCGGGAGAGCCGGCGGACGCCGGACTCGTCCTCGACGAGGAGAATCGTCTCCGTGCCGCGCGGCGAGAGCGGCGGGCGCTCGCCGAGCCCGGAAGCCGCCGCCTCGCCGACCGCGCGTGGAAAATAGATCCGGAACTTCGCACCGCGACCCGGCTCGCTGTCGACGGTGATGTATCCGTCGCTCTGCTTCACGATGCCGTAAGCGGTCGCCAGCCCGAGCCCGGTCCCCTTCCCCTGCTCCTTGGTCGTGAAGAACGGCTCGAACGCGTGGCTCCGCACTTCGTCGCTCATCCCGATCCCCGTGTCGGAGACCGTGAGAATCGTGAATTCACCGGACTGCGCGCCGGGGTTGGCGGCGGTGAAGCCCGCGTCGAGCCTGGTGTTCGCGGTCTCGATCGTGAGCGTGCCGCCCTCGGGCATGGCATCCCGCGCGTTGACCGCGAGGTTCATGAGCACCTGTTCGAGCTGGCCGGGATCGGCCTTGACCGTTCCCGACGCCGGATCGAGCCGCGTCACGAGCTCGACGTCCTCGCCGATGAGCCTGCGCAGCAGCTTTTCCACTTCCGAGACGACCGCGTTGAGGTCGAGGAGCCTGGGCTGAAGAACCTGCCGGCGGCTGAACGCGAGGAGCTGGCGCGTGAGGGCCGCGGCACGCTCGCCTGCAAGGTGGATCTCGCTGAGCGACGACCGGAGATCCTCGTCGTCCGGAAGCTGCGCCTCCATCAGCTCCGAGTAGCCGAGGATGGCCGTGAGGAGGTTGTTGAAGTCGTGCGCGATGCCGCCCGCGAGGCGGCCGATCCCTTCCATCTTCTGGGAGACGCGGAGCTGGGCTTCGAGCTGCAGGCGATCCGTCAGGTCCCGCGCGTTGATGATGAGCCCCCGCATGCCGATCCCGGGCGGAAGAGGCCCGCCGACGACCGACAGGGTCCGCCAGGACCCGTTGCGGTGCCGGAGCCGGGCTTCCAGCTGCTCGAATTTGGTGCCTGTCTCGAGGCTTCGCCGGAACTTGCCCTCCGCGAGGGGACGATCGTCGGGATGGACGAGATCCAGGGCGTTCAGCCCGGGAAGGTCCGCGCGGGGATACCCGAGGATCCGCTCTCCCGATGGACTGGCATAGCGCAGCTCTCCGGCGGGCCCGATGACCGCCACGATGTCCAGGGAGTGCTCGATGAGGGATCGGAAGTAGAGCTCTCGCTTCGCGAGCTCCTCCTCGGCCCGGAGCCGGTCCGTGACGTCGTAGGCCAGAACGAGCCAGGCCGATCGTCCGGCCCATGTGAGGACGTGGGTCGCGATTTCCACGTTGATGAGGGTGCCGTCCTTCTTCAGGTGCCGCCAGACGCCCAGCTTCTCGATACCGGCCGTCTCCTTCGGAATCGCCAGCTTCACCGCGGCGACGTCCTCGGCCGGCCGGATCTGCCCGATGTGCATCGACAGGAACTCGTCGCGCGAATAGCCGTAGTGCCCGACCGCCGCGTCGTTGGCGGCGAGGTACCGGAGGGTGTCGCGATCCACGACCCACATCGGCAGGGGGCTGCTCTCGAAGAGGAGCCGGTACTGCTCCTCCGCGATTCGCAGGGCCTCCTCGGAGCTCCTGCGCTTCTCGTCGACGCGCATGAGCGCGGCGGCGGTTCCCAGCAGGACGACTGTCAGGATGATGGCGTCGGAGACGGCCTGAAGCGCCCCTCCGAACTCCGGGCCGTAGAGTCCGAGCTGCTCCCCCGCGATTCGGAGCCAACCGAGGAGGACGGGCGCCAGGAGGGCGACGGGGAAGATCCGCCTGGCCAGCACGCCACCTGCCGTGTCGCTGACGAACAGCCGAGACAGGCCGCGGGAGTGCGCGGAGAGAACTCCGACCGTCAGGACCAGGAAGCCCAGCGCCGTGTGGATCGCCATTCCCTTGTAAACGCCGATCCAGGAAAGGCTGCCCAGGCCGAAGGCGTAGCCGGTCAGACTGACCATGGCGAGAATGCCCGGGAGCAGGGCCAGCCCGTCCCTCGTCCACGGCGCCCGGCGCAGGTCCAGGGTCAGCAGGGCAGCCGCGAGTGCGACGAAGCCCACGGCCGTGAGCACCGCCATGCGGCCGGGCAAAACGCTCGTCAGGCCGGTCGGGTCCCGGAAGAGCAGCTCGTCGATTCCGAGACTCCTGCCAGAGACGTACTCGACCAGATTCAGCAAACCGAGGAGGCCGGCGAGCGCAGCCGCAGCGCGCGAGGCGGAGACGCGCGAACGGCCGGCGCTGCCGGCGCGGAGCCACAGGGCCAGGCCGGCGAGCAGAAAGCCGAGCGCCGTGTTGGGCACCATCGCCACCTGGCCGGGCAGCACCTGCATGAGGAAGCGATAATCGAAGAGCCAGCCGGCGAGGACGAGCAGGCCGATGGAAATCGCGGCCGCCGCGCTGAGCCGCGAAACTCTCCTGAGCGGCTCCGCAAGGACGGGGGTGGCCGGGCTCGCGCTCACCCGTTCGCTTTCGGGGACTACGTCGGGTTTCTTCACGCGCGGCCTTCCTGAGCCGCGTCAAGGACCTCACGCACCTTATGGGCGAGACCGGAAGGCGTGAACGGCTTTTGAAGGAACGCGATCTCCGGCTCGAGAACGCCGTGCCTTGCGATGACGTCGTCCGTGTAACCGGACATGTAGAGGACCCGGGAGTCCGGGCGCATCACCCGCAGCCGGTCCCAGAGCTCGCGTCCGCTCATTCCGGGCATCACGACGTCTGTCAAGACGAGATGAATCGGGCCGGTCTCCGAGCGCGCGACCTCCAGCGCCATGTCGCCGGAGGCGGCCTCGAGAACGACGTAGCCCTGCGTTTTGAGTATGGTCGACGAGAGCTTGCGAACGCCGGCCTCGTCCTCGACGAGGAGGATCGTCTCGGTTCCGATCGGCACGAGTGACGGGCTCGCTATGCGCCCCGAAACCACGGCCGTGCCCTCGACGCGCGGAAGGTAGATCCGGAACGTGGTGCCGCGGCCCGCCTCGCTGTCCACCGTGATGTATCCGCCGCTCTGCGCCAGGATGCCGTAGGCGGTGGCGAGGCCGAGCCCGGTCCCCTTCCCCCTCTCCTTCGTCGTGAAGAACGGCTCGAAAACGTGGCTTCGAACCTCGTCCGTCATTCCGGTCCCCGTGTCGGTGACGGTGAGAACGACGTATGCGCCCGGAAGAGCGCCCGGGTGAAGGGCGACGAAGTCGACACCGAGCTCCGCGTTCGCGGTCTCGAACGTGAGAGTGCCGCCTGCCGGCATGGCGTCCCGCGCGTTCACGGCGAGGTTCATGATCACCTGCTCGAGCTGGCCGGGATCGGCTTTGACGCTTCCGAGGGCGGGCTCGAGGCGGGTCACCAGCGTGATGTCCTCGCCGATGAGCCGCGCGAGCAGCTTCTCGACGTCGGAGACGACGGTGTTCAGGTCGAGAGTCCGCGGCTGCAGAACCTGCCGGCGGCTGAACGCGAGGAGCTGCCGGGTGAGGGCGGCCGCGCGCTCGCCGGCGAGGCGGATCTCCCGGAGCTCGGACTTGAGGCCCTCGTCCTCGAGCTGCGATTCCATCAGCTCCGCGTAGCCGAGAATCGCGGTGAGGAGATTGTTGAAGTCGTGCGCGACACCGCCCGCGAGGCGGCCGATCCCCTCCATTTTCTGCGACTGGATGAGCTGTTCTTCGAGCCGGCGCTGCTGGGCCGCGGCGCGGCGCAGATCTGCCGTGGCCCGCTCGGCCGCGACGCGGGCCTTCACCTCCGTGCGCGTGACGGCAAAGAGAGCCCCGCTCACGATCAGGCCCGTCACGAGGAAAAGGGCGGCACGGTTCGGGCCCGAGCCGGTGTCGAATCCGCGGACAGCCGTCATGGACAGCGTCCACATGGAGCCCGCCACCACGAACGAGGTTCGCCCTTTGAGTCCCGCCGTTTCGGCGCTCGGGCCGTCGGGATCGGAACGGTGAAGCAGAGCTTCCGGCTTCGGCTCCAGCGCAGCGAAGACCTCGTAACGAACGCCGGGCCGATTCTGACCCGAGAGGATCTCGTGCAGGAGATCGTCGGCGCGGAACGAGGCGTACAGGAATCCTTCCAGCGCCGCGCGGCGGTCGGCCACGGTCTCGGTCGGCATCCCGCGGCGATAGCGGGCCATGTAAATGATGAAACCCGCCGGGTTCCTCGATCCGGAATCGAAGACGAGGGTGATCCTGCCCGTGGAGGCCGGGAGACCGGTGTCCCGGGCCTGTTCCATCGCGCCCCGCCGAACGGGCTCGCTCAACATGTCATAGCCGAGGGCGATCAGGTTCCGGCTGTCCTGAGGCTCGAGGTAGACGACCGGCTCGTATTCCTCCCGCTGCCCCTCGGGCCACACGCGAAAGTCCGGTATCTCCTTGCGCATCGCCGCGACCAGGGCGTCCTTGTCTTTCCCGAAGATCCGTCGGCCGACGCCCACCCCCTGGATTCCCGGATACGTCCCTTGGAGCTCGGCCTGGTCCATGAAAACCCGAAAGTCCTGCCGGGTGACGAGGTCGGACGCGTTGAAGAGACCGCGGGTGGCGCGCAGACACGCGATGTAGGTCCCCATCCGTTCTTCGATTTCGTCCCGGGTCTTCTGAAGCAGCCTCTCGAACCCGAGCCGCTCCACCGTTTGCACGTTATCGGAGACGTACCAGGTCGCGGCGAGAGTCACCAGAAGGGAGACGCCCAGAACGAGATAGGGGGTCCAGGGCGCCCGTCGACGCGCGTCGGTTCCGAACGGACTAGGGCTAGCGGTTGACAGGGTCAGCCCCCGATCTGGATCCCGGGAGTTTCTCATGCGCGGAAGTCGAACGCCGCTTGAGGCCTTCGTGCCTCCTGTCAAATTCCCCCGTGCCCTGGTCCTGTTCGAGCTAGAATCGGCGGGTCCGTCGCGCGGGTGTGCTGGTGCGCGAGGCTCCAATCCCTCGTACCTTTCGATGAAAAACTCTCGTCCTCTTGCCCTGCCTTCCGTCGGCATCGTGTCGCTCGGATGCCCCAAGAACCTCGTCGACACCGAGGTGATGCTGGGCCATCTCCAGCGCGAGGGGATGACGCTGGCGGATCCGGAGAAATCGCGCGTCGTCATCGTGAATACGTGCGGCTTCATCGACGCGGCGAAGGAGGAGTCCGTCGGAGCGATTCTCCGCGAGGTCGCGCGCAAGGAGGCGGGGGAGATCGACCGCGTGATCGTGGCGGGCTGCATGGTGCAGAAATACGGGAGAGAGCTCGCCGCCGAGATCCCCGAAGTCGACCACTTCATCGGCCTCGACGAGCTGGAGATGGCGCCGGCCGCCGCGCTCGGCCTCCCGTCGCTCCCGCGCTTCAGCGACAAACCGCTCGCGACGCGCCTCTCCGACGACCTCGCGCCGCGCGTCCTCACGCATCGCAGGGGCTACGCGTACCTGAAGGTCGCCGAGGGCTGCAACAACCCGTGCACGTTCTGCACGATTCCCCAGATGCGCGGCCTCATGCGCTCGCGCACGATCGCGTCGCTCGTGAAGGAGGCGCAGAGCCTCGAGGAGAGAGGCGTGAAGGAGCTCGTCCTCATCTCGCAGGACACGACCCGCTACGGCGAGGACCTCGGGCTCGGTCGGACGGGCCTCGCGGTGCTGGTCGAAACCCTTCTGAGAGAAACATCGTTTCCGTGGGTGCGGTTCCTGTACGCGTACCCGAAGACGCTCCACCCGGGCGTCTTCGAGCTGATGGCGAAGGACAAGCGCTTCGTTCCGTATGTGGACATGCCTCTCCAGCACGTGAGCCGCAGAATTCTCTTGAGTATGAAGAGGGGAGGCGATGGCGCGAGCTACGCCAGGCAATTCGAAGAAATCCGAAAAATCGTCCCTGAGATCGCCCTGCGTTCGACTTTCATCGTGGGATTCCCCGGGGAAGAAGAGAAAGATTTCCTAGAAGTGAAAGAGTTCATGGAGGCTGTTCGCTTCGAGAACGCGGGCGTCTTCACGTACTCGCCCGAACCCGGCTCGGGCGCCGAGCCTCTCGGGGACCCTATTCCATTCGAAGAAAAATCTACTCGCCGTGACCGTCTGATGGAAGTCCAGCAGAAGATCTCTCTTTCCAAGAACCGCGCGAAGCGCGGCAAGACTCTCGACGTTCTCCTCGAAGGTCCCTCGACCGAGACGGACCTCCTTCTCGAAGGGAGGGCTGCCGGCCAGGCCCCCGAGATCGACGGGGCGGAAGGGATCCTTGACGACCTGCAAGCGAACGGATCTTAAGCGACCGGGGCGACGACTCGTCCGACGAGATCGTAGGCGTGCGCTTCGGTGATTTTCACGCGCACGATCTCTCCAACGCGCGGCGTCCAGCCGGGAGGGACGTCGTTGATCAACACCCGCCCGTCGATCTCGGGGGCCTGGCCGGCAGCCCTCCCTTCGAGAAGGAGGTCCGTCTCGGTCGAGGGACCTTCGAGGAGAACGTCGAGAGTCTTGCCGCG
>JAMQPJ010000459.1 GCA_023717585.1 Thermoanaerobaculia bacterium | reverse complement strand
GGCCTGGACGAGCTCGCGGCGCTGACGGGATTCCGGATCATCCCCCACGCGGCGCTCGAGGTACGCATCTACGCGCTCCTCTACCGCTATTACGCGGCCGACGTCGAGCCGCGCTACCTCTCGGCGGCCGCGTACCTGCGGGAAAGCCAGCCTCCTCCCGATCCGGACGCGGACGAGCCCACGCAGCCGGCCCGGCTGCCGCGCCCGAAGAGCCGACCGGACCTGCGGGTCGTTCCGCCGCCGCCACCCGATCTCATGTCGCCGTATCCGCAGCGCGCCCGGCGCTTCGATCAGGGCGATCCGTGGCAGGCCGCGGCGGAGCCCTCCCCCGCGGCTTCGCGCGCGGTCGCCGCGCGCCGGATGGAGACCGAAGTCTTCGAGGACGCGCTCGAGTCCCTCGACCCGGAGCCCGACTCGATGGAGTTCCCCCGCCGGCTCGAGGATCCGGCGGGGGCAGGGGCGGGGGATGCCGCCGAGGCCGCGGGGGACGACCTGTTCATCGCGAAGCTCGGAGCCGCGAGGAGCCGCGACGAAATCGCCGACGCGGTCCTGGAAGAGGCCCTCAGGTACGTCAGGCGCGCGGCCCTCTTCGTCGCACATCCGGATCACGTGCGCGGCTGGGCGTCGCGGCCGGGGGCGCCGGCCCTTGCATCCTTTCACCTGCCCGATACCGAACCCTCGGTCTTCGCGACGCTGCGCAACACGGAGGGGTACTACGTGGGCCCGCAGCCCGACCTCCCGGGAACCGCCGCGACTCTTGAGGCGCTCGCCTCGAACGGCCTCGGGCTCATGGCCGTCGTGCCCGTCAACCTCAAGGGCAAGACGGTCCTCTACCTCTACGGCGAGGCGGAATCCGACGAGAAGCCGCCCTCGGTGCCGGCGCTCAAGCGCCTCGCGGCGATGGCCGCGACGGCCCTCGAGATCGTGCTCCTGAAACGGCGTCTCGGTCGCCTGTAGGCGTTCCCGGAGCGGCCCAACCGACGCGATTTGAACGAGATGCCCGAGGACAGGTAGACTCCCCGCACGTGATCAAGAACGACATCATCAACGCCGTCGCCGAGGCGGCCAGTGTGCCTCGCCAGAAGGCGACTCAGGCCGTCGAGACGATCATCGACGTGTTGCGTCAGGCCCTGTCGCGCGGCGAACGCATCGAGTTGCGCGGCTTCGGCGTGTTCCTCGTCAAGCCGCGCAAGCGCGGGATCGGGCGGAACCCGAAGCGCCCCACCGAGGAAGTCCAGATTCCCCCCGGCTTCACGATCCGCTTCAAGCCGGGCAAGGAGTTGCGCGACATGACCGGACCGCCCGAAGAGCCCGCACCGAAGGCGGGGGCGAAGACCGAGGCGAAGACCGAAGCAAAGGCCGAAATCAAGGCCGCTTCGTCCGGCACGCCCCACACCGGCCCGCAGTCCTGAGCGCATGAGCGACGTCTGGGTACCGGCCCCGGCCGCCGTGCCGCGGCGGAAGGAGCGGTGGTGGCTGCACGGGCTGCTTCTCCTGCTCACGCTCGCGACGACGAGCTGGGCGGGGGCGGGATTCGCGATCAACTTCCGACCGTCGCTCCTGGGCACGGGCGCCTCCGCCGAGGTGTTCGCCCATCTTCTCGAAGGGGCGCTGTCGTTCTCCCTCCCTCTTCTCGCGATCCTCATTGCGCACGAGGCGGGCCACTACGTCGTCTGCCGCCGGTACGGGATCGACGCGTCCCCGCCGTACTTCATCCCGTTCCCGTCTCTCGTCGGAACGATGGGCGCCTTCATCCGCATCCGCGAGCCGATCCGCGACAAGAAGCAGCTGTTCGACATGGCGGTCGCGGGACCGATCGCCGGATTCGCCGTGGCCGTGCCTCTCCTCGCGTGGGGCGTCTCGCACTCGCGGGTCAATCCGGTTCCCGCCCTCGGGGACGGGACGGTGATCTTCCAGTACCCGATCCTCGTCGGGCTTTTCCAGAAAGTCTTCGTCGGCGCCACGTACACGAGCGTCGACGTCATCGAGCACCCCGTCTTTCTCGCCGCTTGGTTCGGCCTCTTCGTGACGGCGCTGAACCTCCTGCCGCTCGGACAGCTCGACGGCGGCCACACGATCTATGCGGTCTTCGGCCGCTTTCAGCGCATCCTCGCGATCCCTCTTCTCATCCTCCTCGGGGTCCTCGGGCTCAAGTGGCCCGGGTGGTGGGTGTGGGTCTTCTTCACGCTCTTCACGGGGATCCGCCACCCGCCGGTCCTGAACGAGGACGAACCCCTCGACAACCGGAGAAAGCTCGTCGCCGCGGCAGTGCTGCTGATCTTGATCCTCTGCTTCGCTCCGGTCCCGATCGAGATTCTCTAGGGTCGGGAACGGGGTCGCTCAAGGTCGCGGGGATACAGCTTCGGCGACCCCTTCAGCGACACCGCGCCGAAGTCGCGCACGCGAGCGTCGCGATGGCGTTTGTCAGGAGCAGCCGAATCCGGCCAAAAGTTTTTCGGCGCGGCGTCCGCCGTCGGCGGTCTTTCCCCGTCCGGCTCCGAGACTCTTCGGAAGCCGCTTCCGTTCGTGACCCGTCTTCAGGCTCGACATATGACAACCATACGAAGCTCGATTCTTCCCGTCAACTAGCCGACTTCTTTCCCCGGAGCGCTCCGAGCACCTCGCCGACTTCCGGCGCGCGAAGGATCTTCGCGAACGCCAGGAAAGAAACCGCACCGAGCGCCGAGACGGAGGCGACCCAGGCGACCCGTAGCGGAAGACTCCAGGCCATCCGGTAGGGCACGAGCCTCGCGGACACGGCCCAGACGACCGCGCCCATCGCGAGGCTCGCGAGAAGGAGCCGGAAGAGCGACGCGAGGATCGCGCGCCCGCCCATTCCGCCCAGCCTCCTCCGGAGGAGGGCGAGAAGCGCGAGGAAGTTGATCCAGAACCCCGCCGCCGTCGCGAGGGCGACTCCCGCGTGCTGCATCGGCCCGGCGAGCGCCACGCAGAGAACCCAGAACACGGCGAGGTCGAACGTGGCGACGAGAACGGGCGTCCGCGTGTCGTGGAGAGCGTAGAACGCCTGCGTGAGGATCTTCACTCCCGCGGCGGCGAAGAGCCCCAGCGCGAAGAACCCGGCGGCGAGCGCCGTCTTGTTCACGTCCTCCGTCCCGAAACGCCCGCGGCGGAACACGACGTCGACGAGCGGAGTCGCGAGCAGCATGAGCCCGACCGTCGAGGGAATCGTGATGAGCCCGATGAGGCGTAGGGCGAAACCGATCGTGCCGCGGTACGCGGTCCGGTCCTTCTCGAGGGCCTGGTCGGAAAGCGAAGGGAGGATCGCGCGGGTGATCGAGACCACGAAGCCCCCGAGGACGAAGTCCGTGACGCGCCACGCGCAGAAGTTGTACGTCACGAACGCGTCGCCGAGCGCCGCAAGCGTCCGGGTCGACACGAGAAACGAGAGCTGCCCGACGCCGTAGCCGTAGAGCCGCGGGGCAATCTGAAGGGCCGTCCGCTTCA
>JAMQPJ010000454.1 GCA_023717585.1 Thermoanaerobaculia bacterium | reverse complement strand
TCGGCGGCCGGCGCGGGGCGCGCCGGAGAAAGAGCGACGACGAGGGCCAGAAGGGCGCCGAGCGCCCGCCGCAATCCGCGCATCAATCCTCCCGGTGAGAAAGGGAGGATAGCGCGTGGAGAAAACCTTCAGTCGTCGGCGTCGGTCTTTCGTTCCTTCGCCTGCTCGAGCGCCTTCCTGAAGCGGGGGTCTCCGCGCAGCGGATCGAGATCCTCGTCGTGCCGGATGTGATCGGGGGAATCGTAGCCCGCGTCGATCGCCTGGAAGAGGAAGCCGAACGCCTTGTCCTTTTCCCGGAGCTGCGCATGTGTGCACGCGAGGTTGTAGAGAGTCGCCGGCCTGCGGTACCCGAGCTCGAGCGCCCGAGTGAACGCGGACAGCGCCGCGTCCGGTCTCTCGGCGAGGAGCTGCGCGTATCCGAGGTTGTAATGCGCGCGCCCGCTCCCGGGATGCGCCTTCGCGTAGGCCGCGTAGTGCGACACCTGCTCGCGCCAGGCGCTGCGGCGCCGGAAGAGGCGCGAGATGCCGGACTCGACGTCGGAGACCTCGAGGGTCAGGTCCTCGGCCTTCTTCTTGAGCTGGGCGAGCCGGGGTTCGTCCCGGAGCGCGTCGAGATCGTCGTCTCTCTCGATGAGAGACGGATCGTCGAACCCCGCCTCGAGGGCGGCGTCGAGCGTGTCCAGCGCCTGCGGCACCTTTCCGGCACGGGCTAGGGCGCACGCGGCGTTGTACGTCGACGCACCAACGCGATAGCCGAGGGAGGCCGCCATCCGGAAGGCCTTCTCCGACTGCTCGAGCCGTTCCGCATCGAGGAGCTCCTTGCCCGCTTCGTACCAGCGGGCGCCGTTCTTCGACGCGTCCGCGGAGAGTCTCTCGAATCGCCGCAGGGCGCTCGCGGCCTCGTTCCCCTCCGCCTTCGCGGAGCGGGCCGCCTTCTTCAGGTCGGCGAAACGCGGGTCCTTGCGCAGCGAGTCGAGGTCGTCGTCGTTCCGGAGATACCGCTCGACGTCGAAGCCCAGCTCGATCGACTTGTTCAGCCAGACGAACGCGTCATCCTTCCGCCCGGCCCGGGCGTACGCGCAGGCGGCGTTGTAGGCCGCCGTTTCTTCCCGGTACCCGAGCTCCACGGCCTTGCGGTACGCCTCCGCCGCTTCCAGGTAGCGGCCGTCCCGGTGGAACCGTCCCCCCCGCGAGTAGGCAGCCGATCCGGACTCCCTTCGATTCGCCGCCAGAGCGGTGCCCGCCGGGGTCTCCGCCATCGCGGGCCGCGCGACGCCGGGAGCGACCGCCGCGAGCGCCAGCGCGCCGGCGATGCCGGCAGCCGACATGGAGGCGGTCAGGAAGCGCGAGGGCGCCCTTCGCCGGCGCCGCGGATCGAGGATCGCGCGCACGCGGTCCTCGAGGTCGGACGGGCGTGCCATGGCGAGCATCGGCATCGCTTCGGAAGCTCCGGGAGCGCCGAGACCCCGCACGATACCGACGAGGTGCGACGCGTAGTCCGAGGCCCGCGTACCGTCTCCGAGCACGAGATCGTCCGACGCTTCCTCCGCGGACCGGCGAAGCTGAGCGGCCACGAAGTGCGCGAGCGGATGGAACCAGTAGGAGGCGGTCGCGAATTCGGAGACGAGGAGCGCGCCGAGATCGCGGCGGGCGACGTGTGCGAGCTCGTGGAGGAGGACGACGCGCTGCCTCTCCCGCGGCCAGGCGCGCGCGGACTCGGGCAGGAGCAGCACGGGGCGGACCAGTCCCGCGGTCATCGGGATCGTGACTTCGGCGGAAAGGAGCACGGGCACCACACGGCCGATCGCGAGCCGCTCCGAGATCTCCTTCGAGAGTGCGACGAGGTCCGGATCTTCCGCGGGACGCGCGTTCCGGACGAGCGCCGCGGCGCGGCGAAAGCCGATCGCGAGCGCCACGAGCGGGACGAGAGCGCCGAGGATCCAGAGCGTCGTCGCCACCCTGGCCGCGTCGATGACGAAGGACGCCGGCGTGCG
>JAMQPJ010000095.1 GCA_023717585.1 Thermoanaerobaculia bacterium | reverse complement strand
CGCGTCCAGCCGCTCTCTCGAGATCGAGAGGACGGGCGCCGGGAGATCCGCCTCGACTCGGTTCCCGCCACGCGCAACCAGCACGAATCGAGTGATGGTCTCCAAATCTTCCCTTCTAAGCTCTTCTCCTAATCCCATATTTCCGAGAATCGGCAGCGCCTCGTGCGAGAGGAAGCACCCGCAGACCTTGTTCCGCGGAAAGCGCGCCTTCTCGAGGACGATCACGCGGGCCCCGGTGCGCGCGAGGGCGCAGGCCGCGGCGGAGCCAGCGAGGCTGCCGCCGATCACCGCGACGTCGCAATCGTGATTCAGGGGCGCTTCCAGACGAGCTCCCAGACGAAGCGCGAGGCCATCGCGACGCGCGAGCCCGGCAGGACGGGCGCGGCGATCGCGGCGATCTCGTCGGACGTGTAGGCCTGCTTCACGGACGTCTTTCCGTCGGCGATGGAGAGCCCGCTCCGGAACATCAGAGGGCCGATGACGGCGATCGCGGCGAGAGCGAGCCGGTGGCGCGTGAGGTCGAGCGCGACGACCGCCGAGGCCGCGACACGGCGCGACTCGGCGAGAAGCGCCACCATCTCGGCGGGAGCGAAGTGGTGCAGGAAGAGAGTCGACAGGACGACGTCCACGCTCCGGTCGCGGAAGGGAAGGCGGAGAGCGTCCGCGGTCACGGCGGTTCCGCGGTCGACGAGCCGCACGTGCGACGTCTTGCGGTCGAGGCCGAGGACGCGGAGGCGCACGCCCGATTCCGCGGCCGCCGCGAGGAGGTCGCGGCCGACGTGCCCGGAACCGCACCCGAGATCGAGGACCGAGATCGCGCTTTGCCGAGCGGGCAGGGCCGCCAGCAGCGGCAGCAGGCGGCGCCGGAAGAGAGCGCGCCCGCCGAGCCACCGGTGCACCCATTCGATGTCGGCGAGACTCGCCTCCGCCTCGGACGACGACACATCGTCGGCGTCGAGGAGCTCCGGATCGGGACGCCGCTCCGGAACCCAGAAGCTCATCGTCCGGGCGCCGGCCTCAGAGGGCCCGGCCGTTCCTGAGGACGAGCGCGGAGTTCTTCGACCCGAAGGCGATCCCGTTGCATAGAGCGAACTCGATCTCGGCCGCGCGCGCTTCGTTCGGAACGTAGTCGAGATCGCACGCCGAGTCGGGCGTTTCCAGGTTGATCGTCGGCGGGAGGAAACCACCCAGCATCCCGAGAATCGTCGCCGCCACTCCGGCGGCTCCCGAGGCGCCCTGGGGGTGCCCGATCTGGCTCTTCACGCTGCTGCCCGGGATGCTGGCGGCGGCATCGCCGAGCGCGACCTTCGTCGCGCGCGTCTCGATGCGGTCGTTCAGGAGCGTGGACGTCCCGTGATACTGCACGTAGCCGATGTCCCGGGCGGAAAGGGCGGCATCGGCAAGAGCGTCCTTCATCGCGCGTGCCGGCTCCTCGCCCGATTCGTCGAGGCGGACGCGGTGGTAGGCGTCACAGGTCGTGCCGTAACCGCACACCTCGGCGAGCACGCGGGCTCCGCGCGCGCGCGCTCTTTCCAGGGGCTCGAGGACGAACATCCAGGCGCCCTCGCCCAGAACGAATCCGTCGCGACCCGAGTCGAAGGGCCGGCTCGCGGTTCGAGGTGCGCCCTGGCGGGACGTCGAGAGGATCTGCATGAGCGAAAAACCGGTCATGATGCCGGGGGTGATCACGGCGTCGCCGCCGCCCGTGAGGACGAGTTCCTCGTCGCCCCAGGCCACGAGGCGCGCCGCGTAGCCCATGGCGTCCGCCGACGACGTGCAGCCCGTGGTGATCACGTGGGAGCGGCCCCTGAGGCCGAAGCGCATCGAGATCTCGGAAGAGAGCGTTCCCATCGTCCCGGTCGGGATCGAATAGACGGACGCCTTCTTGAGGTCGCCGCGATACCAGTGGCCGTACATCTTCTCGAAGAACTCCACCGGCCCGCCGCCCGTGCCGAAGACCACCGCGACGCGGCGGCGCTCTTCGAGAGACAGAGATCCGGTGTCGATCCCGGCGCACGCGAGGGCCTCCGCGGAGGCGGCGATCGAGAGCGGCACGACGCGCGCGACGTGCCGGAGCTCCTTGGGGGGAAGGGCCGATTCCGGGTCGAATCCCTTCACCTCGGCGGCGATCGTGACGTCGAGAGCGGCGGGATCGAAGAGCGCGATGCGCGCGACGCCCGAAAGACCGGCCCTGAGTGCTTCCGTGAACGCGGGGACGCCGTTTCCGATCGGCGTGAGGCAGCCGAGACCCGTCAAGGCGACGCGCCGGCCCCTCAAAACGTGCTTTCGGCGGTCCCCCGGTGCACGGGGACGAGGTCTCCCTCGTCGAAGGACGACGAGGGGGGAAGCTCGAGAAAAGCGTTCGCCCGCGCGTGCGCGAGGACGTCGTGGCTGCCCTTCGTCGCGAGCGGCTCGACGAATTCGACGCCGTCGCGGAGGATGAGCGACGCCGGATGGAACGCGAGGCGGGGCCCCTTGTTGCGGACGGAGGCCGCGAGGCGCGCGGGGAGCGCGGGCGGGAGAGGCGGCCGGATACCCGCGGCCGCGCGCAGCACGGGCCGCACGAAGAAGTCGAACGCCACGGCGGCGGAGACCGGATTGCCGGGCAACCCGAAGACGAGCGTCGCTCCCTGCGTCGCGAAGAGAATCGGTTTCGCCGGACGGATCGCGACCTTGTGGAAGCGAATCGAGGCGCCCGCGGCCTCGAGGGCCGCCGCCACGAAGTCGTAGTCGCCCGCCGACACGCCGCCGGTCGTGAGGAGGATGTCGTCGCCGC
>JAMQPJ010000416.1 GCA_023717585.1 Thermoanaerobaculia bacterium | reverse complement strand
CCGTGACGACTCCCAGCGGCGTGATCCGCCCGATCCGGCTGAGGTTGATGTCCGTGAACCACAGGTTGCCGTCGGGGCCGGCCGTGATGGCCCAGGGCTGCGCGCCGGCGCTGAACCCGGCGGTGGCCCCGGCCTTGAACTCCGTGACGACTCCCAGCGGCGTGATCCGTCCGATCCCGCCCCCGGCGCCGCCGCCTCCGCTGCCTTGTTCCGCAAACCACAGGTTGCCGTCGGGGCCGGCCGCGATTCCGGCAGGGAAAGAGCCGGCGCTGACGCCGGTGCTGAACTCAGTGACGACCTGGGCCTGTGCGGCAAGACCGCTCAGCCCGATCAGGACGAACGCGAGGAAGAGCGCGCGGGCGCGGGACGCGACGAAGGCTTTGCGGATGAGTCTCATGACTCACACTACCACGCAGGGTTTCGGAGCGATCGGGCGCGTGCCTTCAGAGCTTTTCGAACGCGCGTTCGATGCGCCTCGGCCCGGGATCGTCGGGGACCATCCCGGTGATTCTACGAGGACGGTGTCAGGCCACGTTCATTCGAACCAGCCGTTCACGTCGAGGATGAAGTCGACGGGTCCCGGGGAGTCGTTCAGGACCTTGAAGCCCGTTCCGTCGGCGGCCAGGAGGAGCAGGTCGTTGTTCGCGCGGGTCTGGCCGGCGCGGAAGCTGATGCTGGTGGCGAGGGGTGCCGACCCAAGGTGGGCCGGGTAGAGCAGGAGGGTGCCCGAAGCGGCGGCACCCGTGATCGTCATGTTCACCGACAGCGTTCTCGCCGTCGCGGGAAGGCCGCACCTGCCGTTGATCGCGATCGTGCGCGTGCCGAGCCCCGCCAGCGACGGCGCCGCGGCGTCCGCTCCGATCGCGTTTCGCGTGTCGAACAGGCGACAGGGGGTGAGCGCGAAGAATAGGGTGCCCGTCACGAGTCGTCCGATCCGGTTTCCCTCGGCCCGGCTTTCGGTGAACCAGACGTTGCCGTCCGGTCCGGCGGCGATTCCGTGCGCGCCGCTCTGCGCCGTCGGGATCGGGAACTCCGTGATCGTGCCGGCGGTCGTGATCCGGCCGATCCGGTTGCCGGGGCTGTACTGCTCGGTGAACCAGAGCGCGCCGTCCGGGCCGACGACGATGCCCGACGGACCGCTCCCCGCGGTCGGGAGCGGATACTCCGTGATCACGCCGGCGGTCGTGATTCGGCCGATGCGGTTTCCGATGCCCTCGGTGAACCAGAGGTTTCCGTCCGGCCCCGAGACGATGCCGTCGGGACTGCTGTTGGGCGTGGGGATGGGGAACTCGGTGATCGTGCCCGAGGTCGTGATGCGGCCGATCTGGTTTCCCAGGTACTCGGTGAACCAGAGGTTGCCGTCCGGCCCCGCCGCGATGCCCATGGGATGACGTCCCGCCCCGACCGGGAACTCCGTGAGGACCCCGGCGGTGGTGATGCGGCCGATCTTCTGCCCGTTGTATTCCGTGAACCAGAGATTCCCGTCGGGCCCGGCGGTGATGAACTGCGGGTTGCTGCTGAAGGCCGTCGTGACGACCTCCGTGATGACCCCGGCGGTCGTGATGCGGGCGATCTTGTTGCTGTTCCTCTCCGTGAACCAGAGATTCCCGTCGGGTCCCGCCGCGATGCCGAGGGGGAAGCTGTTGGCGGTCGGGATGACGAACTCGGTGATCACCCCGGCCGGGGTGATCCGGCCGATCTTGTTCGCGCTGAAACCGCTTTCCGTGAACCAGAGGTTTCCGTCGGGCCCCGAAGTGATGGCCAGGGAGCCGGCCAGCAGAGTCGGAATCGGGAACTCCGTGAACGCCTGCCCCCGGGCGGGCGTCGCGAGGGACATCCCCAGGAGCGCCAGAACCGAGGCCGCCCCCGCCGAGAGATCTTGACGAGTTCTCATGGCGCCTCCTCGAAGTAACGCGAAAAACCGGGGCTGGAGGGGCCATGCGGTCGGGTATTCTCGCCGGAGTCCGGAGTCGCGTTCCCGTTCGCTCACGCGGCAGGAGTCTTCAGGCCCCCGTCGCCTCCTCAACCGGAAAGAAAGGGAGATCTCCATGCTCAAGGAATTCAGGGAGTTCATCGCCAAGGGCAACGTGCTCGATCTCGCGGTCGGCGTCGTCATCGGCGCGGCGTTCGGGAAAATCGTGGCGTCGTTCACGAGCGACATCCTGATGCCACCGATCGGCCTCCTGATGGGCAAGGTCGACTTCTCGAACCTGTTCCTGAACCTGTCCGGCAAGCCCGCCGAGACCCTCGCGGCGGCGAAAGCGGCCGGACTCCCGACCGTCAACTACGGCCTCTTCTTCAACACGATCATCGACTTTCTCATCGTGGGCTTCGTGATCTTCGTCGTCGTGAAGCAGGCGAACCGCATGAAGAGGGAAGCCCCCGCTCCGGCTCCCGCCGGACCCACGGCGGACCAGCAGCTCCTCACCGAGATCCGGGACCTTCTCCGGAAGTAATGCGAGGCGCCACGTGACTCGAAAGGCGTTCACCGCTTTCTCGCTCGTTCTCCTCGTGGCTGCTGCCGCGCCGGCCTTCTCGCAGGTGGCCGCGCCGGCGAAGCCGATGTGCCCGTGCCCGCCGGCAGACCCGCCGCCACCCGCGCTCCAGGGTTCGTTCAGCGCCGGCCTCGCGCTCACGAGCGGCAACACCGACACGAGCAGCTTCAACCTCGGGTTCAACCTGGTGTACGACCCGAAAACGCACAGCCTCTTCAAGGCCGACGCGTTCTACCTGCGCTCCGCGAGCGACGGCCTGGCCACGACGGACAAGGCGGGCGCGAGCCTGCGCTACGAGTACAAGCTCACCGAGCGCATCTACGCATTCGCGCAAGTCGGCTATCAGCGAGACCGTTTCAAGAACGTCACGTACCTCATCACCCCGATGCTGGGCGCGGGGACCTACCTCGTGAAGGAGAAGAACCTCGAACTGACCGCGGATGCCTCCGTCGGCGGGGCGTTCGAGAAGGACAGCGGTTTCGACGCCACGTCGAGCGGAGCGTTCTCCCTGGGCCAGGGCTTCGTCTGGAAGATCGCGCCGACGGCGACCTTCACGGAAAAGGCGACGGGTCTCTGGAAGACGAACGACACTTCCGACTGCTTCTACCATTTCGAACTGGGGCTCGCCGCGTCGCTCGTCAAGAACTTCGAGCTGAAGGTCGCGTATCTCGTCGACTACAAGAACCTCCCCAACCCGCCCACGCTCAGGAAGACCGACACGGCGCTCATCGCCGCGGTCGTCTACAAGTTCTAGCAGCCGCCGGCTCTCTCCTTCTCCGGTCGTATTCATGGCGGAAGGCCACGGGCGTTAGAATCGCGGAAAAGGTGGACGCATGTCGCTATTCGTCAAGTTCAATCTGATACTGATTCTCGTTTTCGCCGTCGCGCTCGTTCCGGCGGGCTACATCTCCAACAGCCTGCTCCAGAAAAACGCACGGACTCAGATCGTTCAGAACGCGCGGATCATGATGCAGACGGCGATGGCCACCAGGGGCTACACGAACAAGCAGATCAAGCCGCTCCTGGCGCCGCGCCTCGCGGAAGAGTTTCTGCCGCAGTCGGTCCCCGCCTATTCGGCGACCGAGATCTTCAATTACCTGCGCGAGAGCAATCCCGAGTACACGTACAAGGAAGCGACGCTCAACCCGACGAACCCGCGCGACCGGACGGTCGAGTGGGAGGCGGACGTCGTGAACGCGTTCCGCTCGAACGAAAAGCTCCCCGAGATCATCGGCGAGCGCGACGCGCCCCTCGGGCGCGCGCTCTACCTCGCGCGGCCCATCAAGATCACCGACCCGGGCTGCCTCTCGTGCCACACGACTCCCGAGATGGCGCCGGCCTCCGTCGTGAAGGCTTACGGGACGAGCGGCGGCTACGGCTGGAAGCTGAACGAGATCATCGGCGCGCAGATCGTCTCGGTGCCGATGGCCGTTCCGATCGGCCTCGCGACCACCGCTTTCAAGACGCTCCTCGGTTCGCTGATCGCCGTCTTCGCGAGCATCCTCGTCGTCCTGAACGTCCTCCTGATGCTCGCCGTCATCCGGCCCATCAAGCGCCTGTCCCAGATGGCCGACCAGGTGAGCACCGGGAACCTCGACGCGCCCGAAGTGACGGTGAAGGGCTCGGACGAGGTCGCCGTGCTGTCCGGCTCGTTCAACCGGATGCGCATCAGCCTGACGAAGGCGCTGAAGATGCTCGAGTCCGAGTAAGGCGGGACCCGGACGGATGGCGGACTCAATCCCTCCCGGCACCCGCTTCGGCGACTACGAGATCCTCGAGGAACTCGGCGTGGGTGGAATGGGAAGGGTCTATCGCGCGCGGGACCTCACGCTCGAGCGCCTCGTCGCCCTGAAGACGCTCGCCCACCAGTTCTCGTCGGACGCGAACTTCGTGCAGCGCTTTCTCAAGGAGGCGCGCGCGGCCGCCCGGCTGAATCATCCGAACATCGTCCAGATCTACGACTTCGGCTGCGTCGACTCGGTCTACTACCTCGCGATGGAGTTCGTGGACGGGCATTCGCTAGGCACCTACCTGAAGCGCGGCCACTTCAGCGAGACGGAGTCGATCCAGATCATTCGCCACGCCTGCCGCGCGCTCTCGGTCGCGCACGCGGACGGCATCGTCCACCGGGACATCAAGCCCGACAACATGATGCTCACGAGCCGGGGCGACGTGAAGCTCGTGGACCTCGGAATCGCCAAGCGCATCGACGAGGATCAGTCCCTCACGCAGACGGGCCAGGCGATCGGCACGCCTCACTACATCTCGCCGGAGCAGATCCGCGGGCAGAAGGACGTGGATGCGCGGGCGGACGTCTATTCCCTGGGCGCGACGCTCTACCACCTCGTGACCGGGCACACGCCCTACTCGGGAGCCTCCGGCCCCATCGTCATGTCGATGCACCTCGTCGAGCCGCTGCCCGACCCCCGCCGGTTCGAGGCCGGACTTTCGGAGGGCATCTGCCGCGTGATCCGCAAGATGATGGCGAAGGATCGCGACGCGCGGTACGGCGACGTCTACGCGCTCGACCTCGATCTTTACCGTCTGCAGTGCGGTGAGGTGCCGCAGGCCGACGAACCGCAGGGCACGGCGATCAGGGCGCAGGGCGGGATGCCGGGCTCCCCCGGGTACGTTCCGGCAGCGGGCGCGGCCTTCGACTCGGGCGTCCTGAACCGCATCGAGGAGAGCCTCGCGTCCGCCGTGGGACCAATGGCGAAGGTCCTCGTGAAGAGGGCCGCCCGAACGGCCCCGACACTGGAGGCCCTCTGCGGCACGCTCGCCGACCAGGTCGCCGAGACCGCCACGCGCGACAGGTTTCTCTCGAAGTGCCTTCTCGCAGCCCGCATGCCTTCGGGTGCGAACCGGCCCGCTGGCACGACGCCGGCGCCCCCGAGCGAGGCGCCCACCGAGCTTCCGAGCGGGGGCAGGTCGGTCGCTTCCGGACCTTCGCGCTCCTCCCAGGGCGGAGCCTCCCTGACACCGGGGTCGTCCGGACGGACGCTCGTGATCTCGGAGGAAGACCTCCGCGCAGCCGAGAACGAGCTCGCAAAGCAGATCGGGCCGCTGGCGCGCGTCGTCGTGAAGCGCGCGGCGAAGACCGCGGGGACGCTCTCCGAGCTCGTCGCGAAGCTGGAGCTCGACATCCCGACCGACGAGAGCCGCCGCGCGTTCCGCGAGGCGATGCACAAACGCCCGCGCTGAGCGCCTCGGAAGCGTAACGCCCGCGACGCGTCCTTCGGCCACGGCAGGCGTCCGGCTACGCCGGCGACAGGATGCGCTGGACGAGCCAGAAGAGGCCCACTGCGGCGATCAGGAGGGAACCGGCGACCACGATCCGGCTCCGGTACCAGGGCCGGGCCCGGAACGGCAGCGCGAGGACGACAAAGGCCGCGAGAATCACCGCGAGCTGGCCGCCTTCGACGCCGGCATTGAACGAGAGGAGGGCGGCCGCGATCTCCGGACGTGGAAGTCCGGCCTCCCGGAGCGCTCCGGCGAAACCCATCCCGTGGAGGAGGCCGAATCCGAAGACCACGGCCGGCCGCCACGGCGTGAGCCGGGGCGTCACGACGTTCTCCAACGCGACGTACACGATCGAGAGCGCGATGAGCGGCTCGACGACGCGCGGCGGGAGGGAGACGAAGCCGAGCGCGGCGAGCGCGAGCGCGAGCGTGTGCGCGGCGGTGAACGACGTCACCTGCACGAGGAGAGGCTTCAGCCGAGGCGACAGGAGGAAGAGGCCGAGGACGAAGAGGATGTGATCGACACCGTCGGGAAGGATGTGCCGGAAGCCCATGACGAAGTAGCCGCGCACGACCGCGGCGCGGCTCTCGGGCACCACCCGGGAGTCGAGCGGGAAGGGGCGGCTCGTCTCGTTCCCCTTGAGCCACTGCCGCACGGGCTCGTCCGCGCCCGGTGCCGCGAGGCGGAGCACGAACGTGCCCGCGTCGAAGCCGCTCGAGAACGTGAAGGCCTTCGAGCCGGTGGGGACCGTGCCAAGAAGACGGAGGTTCGGCGCGGAATCGGCGTCTCCCTCGGCAACGATCTTCGCGGACTCCGGGCGGACGCGCCGCCCGTCGAACGAGAGCGCACCGCGCTCGAGGAAGACCCGGACGAAAGGCCCGAAGCGTGTCTCGAGGCCCGGAGTCATTCCTTCGACGTGCGCCAGCAGGCCGGAACCGGCCGTCGGAGGGGGAAGAGGAGGAAGGTGCTCGCTGTCCAGAACGAGGTCGAGCCGGTACGTCGCGTCGCGTCCGAACGTGATGCCGGCCGCGACCGTGGCGTCCTGATGCGCTGCTGCCCGCGGCGCGGCGGCCGCGAGCATCAAGGCCGACAGCACTGAAACGATCCGCGAGCGCACGTTCATTCTGAGCACTCTACGGAAGCCGGGGCGCCCGCGGACGAGCCGAGACTCTTAGCCCTGGACCTCGACGTCGGGATCGAGCTTGAAGATGCATTTCCCGACACTGAGAATGGCGGTGTACTTGTAACTCTTCGTCTCACGCGGCTTCAGACCGGGGTCGACCTTCACGGGGGGTGAAAGAACCTGCGCCTGCAACAGGGAACGGACGCCCTTGAGGACCCGTTCTTCGCCGACGAAGGGGCCCCGCCTCGTTTTGAACTCGACTTGGACCTTCGCGTCGCGCACGACCGTCACCCATCTCACGCGATCCCCTGCCTTGACCCTGACGCGGTCGGGCTCGACGTGCAGCGAGCCGTCCGGCCGGAACGACGTGCACACGGTCCTGACCCTGCCCGACCCTCTTTTCACCATCGGATCCTCCTTCTGTCGCACATCACCGCGTCGCAGGCGGCGGTGCGATCAGCTTCTGGAAAGCCGCATTGTCCTTCAAGTTCGCGAATTCCGGCTCCCGGGCGATCTGCGTCGTGCCCAGCCCTTTTTCCACGGCTCTTTGGAGCAGCTCGAGAGCCTCCGTCTTCATTCCGAGGACGTTTTGAACGATCGCGGCCCGGAAAAGCACGTTGGGATCGTCCGGGCCCAGCGCCACCGCTTGCGTCACGGTCGCGCGTGCGCGCGCCGACCGGCCCGTCCGGGCCTCGGCCTTCGCGACGTACGTGAGCGCTGTCGCGTCGAGCGGGCCCACCTTGCGTTCCGCCTCGGCGAGCAGGAGAGCTTTCTCGTAACTGGCCGTCGCCTTCTCCGCGAGGCCGGGCGCGAACATGCACGCATCGGCGAGGTTGACGCGATAGCGCAGCTCCTGCGGGGCCTTGGCCACGGCCTGCTCGAGGGACGCGGCCGCGTCTGCGGGACGCCCGAGCAGATACTGGACGGTCGCGAGATTCGACCACGAATTCGCATCCGAGGGCGGGAGCGCCGCGGCGCGGCGAAGCACGGTCTCCGCTTCCGGAAGGTTTCCCTGGCGCACGAGCGCGGCGCCGATGTTGCTCAGGGGGCGAGCGCTCGACGGGTTCCTCTCGGCCGCGAAGTTGAAGGACTCGATGGCCTTCTTGAGATCTCCGCGCTGGTAGTAGAGCGCGCCGAGCTTGTTGTAGCCCGACCAGTACTCGGGATTCATCGCGATCGCGTCGCGGTAGGCAGCCTCGGCCTGGGCGTTCTCTCCGGCTTTCACGAGCGCGTCCGCGAGGGCGATCGTCGTGTCCGCCGACGGCGCCTGCCTCTCGATCGCGCGCCGGATCTCGACGACGGCGTCCTTCGGCTTGTTCATCGCCGTGAGGAGCTGGCCGAACGCGAGGTGGGCTTCGGGCGACCGGTCGTCCAGGGCGATCGCGCGGTCGACCGCGGCGCGGGCGTCGTCGGCCGCGGCGAGATCCTTCGTGGAGCGGTAGCGCTCGATCCAGGCCCGCCCGAGCGCGGCTTGTACGAGAGCCGAGCGCTCGCCCCCCGAGATGCCCTTCAGGATGTCGATCGCCGAGAGCAGCGAGCGCGGATCGTCGTATCGGCGGAGGAGCCCGAGCGCCTTGTAATACGGCTCGCTCTCGGCCGGCCGTTGCCGCGCGGCCGAGGCCTCACCTGCGCCCTCCAGGTGAACGCGCAGCGAGGCGCGGACGCTTTCGACAAGGCGGTCCTCGAGGCCGAACTGGTCCGTCGCGTTCCCCGCGATCTCGTCGGCGGCGAGAATTCCCGGAGAGCCCGCCGCGAGGATGCTGTAGGTCAGGCGGATCTGGCTCTCCTGCCGCCGAAGGGCGCCCGTGAGCACGAGGTTCGCGCCGCGGTCCCGCGCGAAGTGCGCCGGGTCGTCACCGACCGCCCCGCCGGCCATCACCATGAGCCCCGGTACCCGGAGCTTCGTAAGCCGCGCGCGGAAGCTCTCCGTGAGGCCGTCGACGACGAGCTGCCCGTCGGGCTGCCCGGAAAGGTCCTTGAACGGCATGATGGCGAGGTACTTTTCCTTCGGCAGGGCGCCGTCGCCCGAGCGCGTGCGCAGGAGAAACGCCACGAGGATCGCCGCGATCACGGCGCCGCCGGCGGCCGCCCAGCGGAGCGGACGGCGGTCCACGGGGGCGCGCGCATGCGTCTGCATCGTGGAATGGCTCGCGAACGCGCCGTCGAGCGCGGCCTTCACGTCGCGAACGTTGCGCCACCTTCGCTCCACGCTCTTTTCGAGAAACCCGCGCAGGAGGTCGCGGACCGGCGGCGGGGTCCCGGCAGGCAAGGCGTCCCAGTTCGGGTCGCGGTCGAGGATCGCGACGAGGATGTCGGACAGCGTCTCGCCGCCGAAGGCCTTCCTGCCGGCGAGCATTTCGTAGAGAAGGCAGCCGAACGACCAGAGGTCGCTCCGCGCGTCGAGCGGCCGGCCGCGCGCCTGCTCGGGGCTCATGTAGCTCGCCGTCCCGAGGATGACACCCTGCCGCGTGCCGTTCGCCTCGGCAGTGGGCGACTCGGAGATCTCGGGTGAGGTGTGCTCGGGGGTGAAGGCTTTCGCGAGGCCGAAGTCGAGGAGCTTCACCCGCCCGTCCGGCGTTACCTTCACGTTCGCCGGCTTGAGGTCGCGATGGAGGATGCCCTTTCCGTGCGCGGCCTCGAGCGCCTCCGCGATCTGCCGGGCGATTCCGAGGGCCTCGTTGACGGGAATCGGGCCGCGGGCGATCCGCTGCTTGAGCGTCTCGCCCGGAACGAGCTCGAGGCCGAGGAAGTGCGTGCCGTCGATCTCCTCGAAGCTGTAGATCGCCCCGATGCCGGGGTGATTGAGCGACGCGAGAACGTGGGCCTCGCGCGTGAACCGCGAGAGGCGCTCGGCGTCGCGGGCGAACGCCTCGGGAAGAATCTTCAGGGCGACCTCGCGCTGAAGGCGCGTGTCGCGCGCCCGCCAGACCTCTCCCATGCCGCCGGCCCCGAGAGGGCCGAGAATCTCGTAGGCCCCGAGGCGCGAGCCGGGTTCGACGGACATCGTGGATTGTCGAGATTATCGCCCGAGCCGCGCCGGCGTGCATAGAATGCAGAACTTGGAAGCGAGGATCCTATGGATCCGAATGACGTTGCTGCTCGACCTTCGTCGTATTACGTTGATTGTCCTGCGTGCGGCACGTCGTTCAACGCTCTGAATGCGCCGTGGTGCTCGTGTCTCGCCACCGAGCGCACTCTCGTCTGCTCCGGCTGCGGCAAGTGCTTCTGCCGGGCGCCGCGGGCGTACCGCCAGAAATTCTGGAGCGAGGCGCCGCCTGCGCTTTGGGAGGCGAAGCTCAAGGAGCACCGCCGCACGGCCGAACCTGTCTCGAACCCTCCGCCCGAGTCGGTTCGGCGCCCCCTCATTCTGATCGTGGACGACGAAGCCGGCATCCGGCGCATGGCCGCGAAGGCCGCGGCCCGGCTTGGCTTCGGCGTCATCGAGGCGGGTGACGGAGTGGAAGGAAGACACCTGGCCCGCAGCCACCGGCCCGAGGTCATCCTGACGGACGCGCTCATGCCCCGCCTCGAGGGACGAGAAATGTGCCGGCGCCTCAAGGCCGACCCCGAGACCCGGGACATCAAAGTCATCGTGATGACGTCGCTCTACAAGGGACAGCGCTACCGCTCGGAAGCCCTGGCGAACTTCGGCGCCGACGGCTACCTTGGAAAGCCCCTCGACCCCGTGCTTCTCGCGACAACCCTTCGAGCCCTCGTCCCGACGCCCGAGAACCCGTGAACCCGATCGCGGACCGCATGCTGCGGCTGGGCCTTCCGCTCGCCGCTCTCGTCATCGTCGGCGGTGTGATCGTGGAAATCGTGGTCGAGCGAAGCGAGCGGAATCTCTCCGAGTCGCGCCAGGAAGCGGGCCTCGATCTCGCCATGAACGTCTTCACGTCCGAGATGGCGTCCGTCTATTCGGACCTTGAGGTCGTCTCGACTCACGAAGAGGTCGTCCCGGCGCTCGATCCGGAGGATGGGGCGGCGCGCGAGCGCCTCGCCCGTGAGTTCGTGACGTTCGCCCGCAGCAAGCGCGTGTACGAACAGGTCCAACTGCTCGGATCGGATGGCCGCGAGCGGGTGCGCGTGAGTTATCGCGACGGGCGCGCCACGATCGTTCCCGAAAACGAGCTGCGGGAGCCGGACGCGCGCGACCGGGCCTTGTTCGCGGAAGCCCTCGAAGTCCCGCCGGGAACCATCCTCGTGTCGCCCTTCAGGCTCAGCGCCGAGAACGGCTCGGCCGTCGCGCCGCCGCGGCCTCTCCTGAGGCTCGTGACGTCCGTCTCTTCGGAAGAGGGCGGAAAGCGGGGCGTCGTGTTCCTCGACTATCTCGCGCGCCAGACGCTCGAAAACCTGGGAAGCGCTTCGAAGGTCGCCCTTGGCACCATGCTCCTGCTCGATCGTGATGGCTACTTTCTCCGGGGCCGGACGCCCGGCGAGGAATGGGGCCAGCTCATTCCGGCCCGATCCGAGATGCGATTCGGCGCCGTCTTTCCGGACGCCTGGAAGGTCGTCCAGGGTGGAATGAGCGGCAGGCTGAGAACGTCTCGCGGATCCTTCGTGTACCGGACCATCCGGCAAGGTTCCGTCCCCGCCGAGACGTCCGGCCGGAGCGGAGAAGAGGTGTGGAAGATCGTCTCCGTGGTGCCGGCCGCGGAGATCGTCGCCGCCCAGCGGCGCCTCCTCAGGATCATCGCGACCGGGGACCTCGTCCTTCTCGTGATCATCGCGACGACCGTGTTTTTCGTGGCCCTCCAGCAGGCACAAGTAGAGGAGGCGGAGCGCCAGGCGTTGAACGATCTCCGCGAGGCGGAAGAACGGTATCGCCTCCTGTTCGAGAGGAACCTCGCGGGCGTCTACCGTTCGACGCTCGACGGCCGCCTTCTCGAGTGCAACGCCGCCTTCCTGAAGACCCTCGGGTTCGAGAGGCGCGAGGAGCTCGATTCGCGCCCGACGACCTCACTCTACGCGGACCCGAAGGACCGGACCCGGCTCCTCGACCGCCTTCTCGCGGAGGGTTTCGTCCCGAACCATGAGATGAGGCTGCTCCGGAAGGACGGCTCGGAGGCCTGGGTCCTCGCGAGCATCGGTCTCGTTCCGGGGCGGGGCGGCGGGACCTCCGGAATCATCGAGGGGGCCTTTCTGGACATCTCGGATCGGAAGCGAGCCGAGGAGGCCATCGTCAGACAGAAGAACACGCTCGAGACCGTGTTGGCGACCATGGCGCAGGCGATGCTGATCGTCGACGGCGAACTCCGCGTGGTGGCCTTCAATCGGAAGTTCGAGCCTTTCTTCGTCTTCGCCGAGGGGGAGATGCGCGCCGGGGAGAGACTCGAGCCGCTCGTCCGCCTCTGGGCTTCCCGAACGAACACCAGCTCTGCCGACCTGGAGAAGGTGCTGAGGGCGCTTCGGAGAGAGGAGCCGTTCGTCAGTGAGTTCCGGCAGCAGGTGGTCGGCGGGCCCGCGAAGTGGATCCAGCTCTTTCACAATCCACTCCCCGAGGGCGGCTTCGTGCGGACCTACGCAAACATCACGGAGCAGAAGAACGCGGAGGAAGCCGTCCGCGCTGCCGAGACGCGCATGCGGGCGCTCCTCGACAACATGCTCGGGGGCCTCCTCATGGTGGACGGCAGCGGGGTCATCGAGCTCGTGAATCCCGCGGCCGAGCGGATCTTCGGATACGACAGCAACGAGCTGATCGGCAAGCCTCTGCACGTGCTCGTTCCGGAACGGCCGGGTTCCGACGTCGGCGCGTACCTCAAGGAATCACTCGGCAAGGCGATGGGACGGATCACGGAGTGGGAGGGACGTCGCAAGAATGGCGAGGTGTTTCCATTCGAGCTCTCCTTGTTCCAGTTCGAGACTCCGGAAGGTCGCCGTATCGCCGGGAGTCTCGTCGACGTGACGGAGCGGCGGGAGGTGGACCGGCTGAAGCGCGAGTTCGTCTCCTCGATCAGTCACGAGCTCCGCACGCCTCTCACGTCCATCCGGGGTTCGCTCGGGCTCCTCGCCGGCGGCGTGCTGGGACCGCTGTCGCCGGATGCCGCGGAGATCGTCGCGGTCGCGGAGCGCAATGTCGTAAGGCTCATCGGCCTCATCAACGACATCCTCGACCTCGAGCGCCTCGAGGGCGGCCGGCTGGAGATGACGTTCGAGTCATCCGAGGTAGCGGCGATCGTCGAGCGGTCTCTCGAAGCGGTTCGGGGGTTCGCCCGCCAGTCGAACGTGACGCTCGTCTCCGAACCCGTTCCCGCGTCCGTGCGCGTGCGCGCCGATGCCGATCGCCTCGTCCAGGTGCTCGTGAATCTCGTGTCGAACGCCGTGAAGTTCTCGCCGGTGGGCGGCGCCGTGAGGGTGAGTGTCGCCCTCGCGCCCGGGATGGCGGAGTTCCAGGTCGAGGACCGGGGACGAGGCGTCCCACCCGCCTTACGCGAAGCCATCTTCGAGCGCTACCGGCAGGTCGAGGCTTCCGATTCGCGGCGCAAGGGCGGGGCGGGGCTCGGGCTCGCGATCTGTAAGGCAATCGTCGAGCAGCACGGGGGTGCCATCGGCGTTCGGGACGCGTCGGGGACGGGAAGCCTGTTCTGGTTCCGCATCCCGCTGGTGTCGACCCACCGCCCCTCGCTCAGCGGAACGGTCAAGAGCGCGCGGGGGCTTGCGCTGCTGGTGGACGACGACGAGGAGCTGCTCGCGATTCTCGAGCTCCGTCTCGCCCAGGATCGGGTCGCCACGCAGCGGGCCACGACGGCCAAGGACGCGATCGCCGCGGCCCTCGCCCTGAAGCCGGACATCCTCGTCCTCGACCTGGGGCTGCCCGACGGCGACGGCTCGCAGGTCGTCGACGCATTGCGCAAAGACAAGGTTCTCTCCGGGATCCCTCTTCTCGTCTACACCGGACGCGACCTTCGGCAGGAAGACCGCGACCGGCTCGTCCTCGGACCCACCCGGTATCTCACGAAGTCCCGCGAGGCTGAGGACGAGTTTCGTTCGGTCGTCCTCGAGCTTCTCGCGGAAGGGGCGAGGAGGTCCGCATGAAGATTCTCATCATCGACGACGAAGACGACATCCGCCAGATATCGCGGCTCGCTCTCGGGCGCGTCGGGGGCATGGACGTCGTGGACGCCGCGAGCGGAAGCGAGGGGCTCGCGCTGGCGATTGCGGAGGAGCCCGACGCGATCCTGCTCGACGTCATGATGCCGGGGCGGGACGGTCCCGAGACGCTCTCTCTCCTGAGGGCCGATCCGCGCACGGCCCACATCCCGGTGGTTTTCCTGACCGCCAAGGCGATGACGTCGGAGGTCGAACGCCTCCGTGCCCTCGGC
>JAMQPJ010000369.1 GCA_023717585.1 Thermoanaerobaculia bacterium | reverse complement strand
TAGTTGCGCGCCCGCACCGCGCCCGCGCCGAGCAGGAGGAGAGAGGGAGGCCGGGGAACGTCGAATGAGAAGACGCGCCCCGCGGAGACGAAGGCGGGTGATTCCCGTCCTTCCGGACTCCACGCGCGCGCCGACGTCCCGTCGCGCGCCTCGCCGGCGCCGAGGTCGCTGCCCGCAACCGTCACCGACACGCGGAGAGCCGAGCGATCGGATACCGCGCGCTCCAGCGAGGCCAGAAGGTGAGCGCCCGATTCCACGGGAAGCGGCATGAGCAGGGTCTCGATCCGGCCGAGGCAGCCGACACCGGAGCCGTAGATGCGGTCCGAGTCGTCCGACGTGTCGAACTGAGCGCTCGCGGGCCGGCGCGTGGCGAGCACGTGGCGCGCGCGCCGCTCCAGCTCCGGTTCCAGACAACCGCCGCTGACCGCTCCGAACTCCAGCCCCCGCTCGTCGAGAAGCGCCATCGCTCCCGGCTTGCGATAGGTCGATCCCGAGGTGCCGGTCACGAGCGCGAGGACGGAGGGGCTTCCGCCGTCCCGACAGGACCGCCAGGCATCCAGGAGTCCCGGAAGACCCCCTCGCGCGGTCGCGGTTGCGGCTCCGCGGTCGCCCCTGGCCGGTTCCGTCACGCCTTCTTCGGCTCCCGCTTCTTGAACACCCACGCCATGCCGACCCCCAGCAGGTACAGCGCGCACATCGGCAGCGCAAAGGCGCACTGCGTGGGGATGTCGGGGGTGGGCGTGATGATCGCCGAGATGATGAAGATGACGAGGACGGCGTAGCGGAACTTCGCGAGGAGCCATTTCTCCGTCACGACGCCCATGCGCGCGAGGAAAAAGATGAGGATCGGAGTCTCGAACACGAGTCCCATGCCGAGGAGCAGCTTCGACGTGATGTCGAGGTAGTCGTCGATCTTGAGGACGGGCATGAAGTCCTCGCCCGTCGCGACGAGGAACTTCGCCACCATCGGGAAGCCCACGGCGTAGCCGAAGTACCCGCCGCCCACGAAGAAGAGCACCGACAGGACGACGAACGGCCACACCCACTTCCGCTCGTGGCGGTAGAGGCCGGGCGCGATGAAGAGCCAGACCTGGTACAGGATCACCGGGCTCGCCACGACCACGCCCGCGAGGAGCGCGATGTTGATGTAGAGCATGAACGGCTCGGTGAGCTGCGTGTACGCGAGCTTCGTTCCCGGCGGCAGCGCCGAGAGGACGGGCTTCTCCAGCCACTGGAAGATCTCCTTCGCCTTCCACCAGCAGAGGAGGAACCCGCCAGCGATCGCGATCGCCGAGACGAAGAGCCGCTTGCGGAGGTCCTCGAGGTGCTCGAGGAAAGACATCCGCGGAAGATCGTCCTCCGGGCTTCCCTTCTGTTCGTCGTCCGTCACGAGGGTTTGGTCGCCTCGACCGGCTTTTCCGGAGCGCTCTTTTCCTGAAAGACGGCGCCCTCGGCGAGAACGGGGGCCGGACTCGCGGGATTCTGGTCCGTCTTCGGCGGGTCGTCCTTGAGCTTGAGGTCGGCGCTGATGTTCGCCTTCTCCATCTCGTCCTCGATCGAGCGCTTCAGATCGTTGGACGCCCGCTTGAATTCTCCGAGAGCCTTCCCGACCTGCTTCCCGATCTCGGGAAGTTTCTTCGGACCGAAGAGAAGAAGGGCCAGAAACATGATCATCATGATTTCCGGCATTCCGAGGTTGCCCATCCAGGCGCCTCCCGGGCGCGCTCGATGCTCCGACGCGCACACGTCGAAGTCAAGGAACGCGTCCCCTTGCGTGTTACGCTTGAAGCGTCCTGGGAGGGCCCCCAAACGTGACCGATTCCCCCGTAACGAGCCGCCGTTCCCGGCGGCATCTTCTCGTCGCCGCCGTCTTCCTTCTCACGGTCACCGTGGCGGGCGGGCTCGCGGGCGGGCGCCTCGGCGCCGTCTCCGACGCGACGAACCCGGGCTTCAAGGAATACTCCGACATCCTCGCCACCGCGCGCGCCTGGTACGCGGACGACGTGCCCGCGAACAAGTTCGTCTACGCGTCGATCCACGGCATGCTCGGCACGCTCGACCCGCACACGAACTTCCTCGAGCCCGCGGAATACTCCTCGATGGTCGAGAAGCAGCGCGGGTCGTTCTACGGGCTTGGCATCATCATCAGCAAGCGCAACGGCAAGGTCACGGTCATCACGCCCGTCGAGGGCTCGCCCGCCGCCCGCCTCGGCATCCGCACGGGCGACATCATCGACCGCGTCGAAGGGCAGAGCATCGACGACCTCCCGGTCGACGCCGTCGTGAAGAAGCTCAAGGGCCCGAAGGGCACGAAGGTCTCGATCACAATCCTCCGCCCCGGCCTCGACGAGCCGCTCCAGATGACGGTCACGCGCGCGGAGATTCCGACGAATTCCGTGTCGCACGCCTACATGCTCGAGCCCGGCGTCGGCTACATCCGCTTGAAGGACTTCACGCACACCTCGGCCCCCGAGCTCCAGGAGCACTGGGACAAGCTCGAGAAACAGGGCATGAAGAAGCTCGTCTTCGACCTGCGCGGGAACCCGGGCGGCCTCCTGGACCAGGCCATCGCCGTGTCGGATTTCTTTCTCGGAAAGAAGGAGAAGGTCGTCGTGACGCGCGGCCGCAACGGCGCGCAGGAGCAGAGCTTCGGGTCGCCCGGCAAGAACACCCATGCCCGCATCCCGGTCGTCGTCCTCGTGAACAAGGGTTCCGCGTCGGCGTCCGAGATCGTCGCGGGCGCGCTGCAGGATCACGACCGCGGCGTCATCGTCGGGCAGACCACGTGGGGCAAGGGCCTCGTGCAGTCCGTCTACAACCTCTCGGACGGCGCGGGTCTCGCGCTCACGTCGGCGAAGTACTACACGCCGTCCGGCCGCTGCATCCAGCGGGACTACAAGGACGTGCTCGAGTACCTTTCGCCCGAGGACGAGGAGGGCGGCGACAGCGAGGAGACCGGGCCCGCCCGCGACGCGCCTTCCTCGCAGAAGAAGGAGGCCTTTCGAACGGACGCCGGCCGCACCGTGTTCGGCGGCGGCGGCATCACGCCCGATGTCTTCGTGAAAGCACCCGTGCTTTCACGCTTCGCGGCGACGCTGTACGCGCGCGGCCTCTTCTTCGAGTTCGCCGTCGACTACCGCACGAAGCATCCCGACATTCCCCGCGACTTCCAGATCACGCCCGCGGTGCGGGAGGCGTTCTACGCGTTCGTCGACGCGAAGCCCAATCTCGGGCTCGAGACGAAGACCAGGACCGCCTGGGAGGCCGAAACCGATCCCTCGATCCTCGACCGGGCGATCCGGGAGGAGCTCATGACCGCCGTGCACGGGCGCGAAGCCGGCTACCGCGTGAACCAGGAAGGCGATGTCCAGCTCAAGAAGGCGCTCACCCTTTTCCCCGAGGCCGAGAAGCTCGCGATGGCCCACCAGCAGATGCAGCTCGCGAAGAACTCCGACCTGAAGGGGCCCCTGAAGCCGTAGGGGCGGCCGGCGCGGCCCGCACGAGGAACCACCACAGGAGGAAGGCCGCCGCGTAGCAGCCCACGAACCGCCAGAAGTGCATGGCGGTGGCCCAGAGGTTCCGGCTGAACGGGCCGTAGTGCGCCGCGCTCCACGCGCCGAGGCGCGTCGCATAGAACGCCTCGACGTTCGCGACGACCGCGAGGACGTGAAGCGCGAAAAGGACGAGGAGACTCACGGCGACGCCCCGGATCGCGCGGTCGCGCAGCAGGCCTCGTGTCGTGGCCGCGAGCGAAAGGAAGAGGATCACGTCGAACGTCAGATCGTCGACGGGCAGGGACGGCCTGTCCGATGTGGACGGAAAGTCCGCGCGGTCGATCACGAGGCGCCGCTCCACCGCGTAGAGCCGCGTCGCGCGCGGCCTTTCGAAAACGCGTATCGCTCCCTCGGCCATGCCCGCGAGGAGGCGGTTGTAGGCCGGCGTCGCCCACCACCAGAGCGCGAGGCCCGCCAGGAATCCGAGAAGGACCCTAGCCGCGAGCTTCAACCGGGCCTCCGCCGCCCAGGGTCCGGCTCCAGGCGAGGAAGATCCCGACGGCCAGCAGAATGAGGGCTGTCTGCCAGACCGCCGCGTGAAACAGCTCGAAGACATTCCTGTGGTGCACGCCGAGCCAGAAGAGCGACACGATGCGGAACAGGTTCACGCCCTGGATCACGGCGAGCCCGGCGGCGATGCCGAATGCGCGCTGCTTCGGTGTCGCGGGAAAAGCGAGCATCGCGGCGACGAGCAGGAGCGCCGCTTCGATGCCGTTGCAGCCGTTCTTCACGTCCACCGCGAACGCGGGCGACTGAATCACCGTGCCGACGGACTGCGTCTTCTCGCCGGCCGCCACCAGCACCGCGGTCGAGATGCTCACGAGGAGCTCGGTGAAAGGCACCACGACGCGGTCGTTCACGGCCTGGATCGAGACGAGCAGGTAGAACGCGGCGAGGGCGAGAACGAAACGGATCAGGAACTTCCATTGCGCGGGCTGCATGAAGTGATCGAAGGATAGGAGATTTTGCTTCGGAGCGCGCCTGCGGCGCGCAGCGGGGGG
>JAMQPJ010000359.1 GCA_023717585.1 Thermoanaerobaculia bacterium | reverse complement strand
GCAGATTGCGGAGGCGGAAACGATGAAGAAACTGCAGCGTCCGGCCCTCGAAAATCCAGCGAAGTCCCTGGCGGAACTGAGGGCCGCGACGAAGGACTTCGACCGCGAATTGGTCGCAGACGAGTTCCGTCCGATGGGGCCCGCCGAGCGGGCCCGGTGGGAAAGGGCACGCAGGAAGCCGGGACGCCCCCGCCGCGGTGCCGGGGCGAAGGTCATCTCGGTGAGCGTGGAACGAGTCCTCCTTGTTCGCTCGGACGCTCTCGCACGAAACCTCGGAATCACGCGGGCTTCACTCGTAGAGCGCGGCCTCAAGGCGGTTCTTGCCGCCGAGGGACGACTCTAGGCGCCAGCCTCAAGTCCAAATGAAGCCACGTCGAGCCGCCGTCTTTCTCTCGCTCGTCGCCGCGCTCACACTGCGCGCGGAAGAGCCGAAGAAAGCCGCCGCGCCGGCGCCACCGTTCGCCATCCGCGTCACGCTGCTGGGCACGGGCAACCCGCGGCCGTCGATGTCGCGCTTCGGGCCGTCGATCCTCGTCGAGGCCGCGACGAGCCCTCCGACGCGCATCCTCGTGGACGCCGGGCGCGGCGCGGCGCTGCGGCTCTTTTCGATCGGCGGGCGCGACCTTCTCGCGGGCATCGACCTCGTCCTCCTCACGCACCTGCACTCGGACCACGTCGTGGGCCTGCCGGACCTGTGGCTCACGGGTTGGCTCTTCGGCCGGGCAAGTCCGTTTTCCCTGAAGGGCCCGGAAGGGACGGCCGCCCTCATGGCGCATCTCGAAAAGGCGTTCGAGTTCGACGTGAGGGTGCGGCGGGACATCGACGAGCGCCTTCCCGGAAAAGGAGCCGAGGTCGACGCCAGGGAAATCCCTCCCGAAACGGCCGTCGGGATCTCCGGTGTGAAGATCTCCGCTTTCGCCGTGGAGCACGGCCCGGTGAAACCGGCGTACGGCTACCGGATCGAATTCGCGGGGAAGTCCGTCGTCCTCTCGGGCGACACGCGGTATTCGGAGAACCTCGTCGCGCACGCGAAGGGCTGCGACGTCCTCGTCCACGAGGTCGTCGCGCCCGAGGCCGAGCGGCGGCACGCGCAAGTGCGCGACCGCGCGGCCATCCAGCGGATCATCGACCACCACACGACGCCCGAGGACGCGGGGAAGGTCTTCGCTGAAGTGAAGCCAGGCCTCGCCGTCTACTCCCACATCGTCCCGTCGCCCGCCGTGGAGAAGGACCTCGTCGCCCCGACCCGCAGGACCTACTCCGGGCCCCTTGCCGTCGGCTACGACCTCATGTCCATCTCCATCGGCGAGAGGATCGCGGTCGAAAAGCGCGCCGCCGCGGTGGAGTGATGCGTCCCTGGATACTCGCGTCCTCGCTCGCCCTCATGGCCGCCTGCCAGAGAGGGCCGTCGCAACCCCTCGCGCCGCGCGCGGCCGTTCCCCACGCCCTCGTCGCGCATGCCGGGGGCGCGGTGGGCGGCGTCGCGTACACGAACACCCGGCAGGCCCTCGATCGGAGCTGGGAGCGCGGCTTCCGTCTCTTCGAGCTCGATCTGAACTGGACCAGCGACGGGCAGATCGTCCTGCTCCACGACTGGAGTGAGACCGTTCAACGCGTGTGGGGTGTTCCGGAAGGGCAGCGCACGTTTGCCGAGTTTCAGGCGTTCCGCACGCCGGCGGGCCTCACCCCGCTCGACCTCGCGGGGCTCGAGGCGTGGGTGAGCGACCACCCGGGCGCGCGCATCGTCAGCGACGTGAAGGGGCGCAACATCGAGACGCTCCGCGTCGTGGCCGCGCGTCATCCCTCGCTCGCCCGCCGCATGGTCCCGCAGATCTACGGCCTCCCGGAGTACGAGCCGGTGCGCTCGATGGGCTACCTTTCCATCATCCTCACGCTTTACCTGTCGGACGCGACCGACGACGAGGTCGTGGCCTTTGCCGGGAAGCACAAGCTCCTCGGCGTGACGATGTGGCCCGCCCGGGCGCGGGCCGGGCACTTCGTCGAGCGGCTCGCGGCAG
>JAMQPJ010000356.1 GCA_023717585.1 Thermoanaerobaculia bacterium | reverse complement strand
GAAGGTCTCCGCCGGTGTGCCGCCGCTGACGTTCGACACGCGCCAGGCTCTCGGCCTCGTGTGGGGAAACGCGAATGGCGCCGATGGAACCAACACGACTCCCGCCACGATGGGCGAGATCCTCGCCGAGGCCCGGGGCTCGACTCTGCTCACGGCGCGACTCGTGCTCGAGAGCTACGAGGCCGCACCGCTCGACCTCCCGAAGCTCCTCCTGAAGAAGTTCGCGACGTTCTGGAATGCGTTCGAGGTCCCCGACAACGCGAGTTTCTATTTCTTTCGAGATCGGATTCGGATGCTTCGCTTCCTGCCGGTCTTCCCGTGCCTGCTCGGAGCGGGTTTGGTCGGGATGTTCGTGGCGCGATCGCGCCTCGTTCTTGGAAAAGGGGAATTCGCCCTCGTGGTCATTGCGATCCTCATGCCGCTCGCGGCCTGCATGCTGGTCCATACGACGTCCCGCTTCCGTTGCGCGATGGCCGGGCCGCTTGCGCTCGGGGCGGGCCTTTTCCTTCTCTTCACCTTCAAGGAAATACAGCGTCGCAGGTTTCGAGCTGCTGGCCTCCTGGTACTGGCGGGGGGTGCGCTGTCACTCTTCCCCCTTCTTCCGTCGACGATCCCCGCCGGGCACCATCGCTTCGCGGATACTCTCGTCTACGCGACGCTCGTGGAGGCGAAGGTGTCGCCGGAGGCGGGGGCGGCGGAGATCGAGCGATACCTCGCGGAAGGCATGGACGACCGGGATCGCGACACGGGCGTCTCGGCGGCCCGCGCCTGGCTGGAATCCAGCGACCGTTCCAACATCGGTCTGATGCCCGAGGGGGTGCGAAAGAAAGAGTGACGGTTCAGCGTGGACGGAAGCCGCCGCCTCCGCCGCCAGGCCGGCCGCGGAAGCCCCCGCCTCCGCCGGGCCGCCGGTCGCGGTCGAAGCGAGGCCGATCGTCGCGATCGCGTCCACCGTCTCCGTCGCCCGCCGCCACCGCGGTGAGGCCGAGGCGCTCGACCTCCGCCGCGCTCTCCTCGGGGGTGAGCGCCTGGCGGCGCGAGAGCTTGATCTTCCCGTTCACGGGGTCGATCGCGATGATCTTGACCTTGATCTTGTCGCTCATCTTCACGACGTCGGTCGTCTCGCGGACGCGGCCCGGGGCGAGCTCCGAGATGTGGACCAGCCCGTCCATGCCGGGCAGGATCTGGACGAAGCACCCGTAGGGCTCGATGCGCACCACCGTGCCGAGGTACTCCGTGCCGATTTCGGGCACCGTCGTGAGCTGACGGATCGCGTCGAGGCACTTCTCGGCGGTGCCGAGGTCGTTCGACGCCACGGTGACGGTGCCGTCGTCCTGCACGTCGATCTTGCAGGAGTACTCCTTCTGGAGCGCGCGGATCGTCTTGCCGCCGGAGCCGATGATGTCGCGGATCTTGTCCTCGGGGACCGTGATCGTGAGGAGACGCGGCGCGAACTCCGAGAGCTCGGGGCGCGCGTTGTGCAGCGTGAGCTCCATCCTGTCGAGGATGAAGAGGCGGCCGTGCCGGGCCTGCTCGAGCGCCTGCTCGAAGATCTGTGGCGTGATGCCGCCGATCTTGATGTCCATCTGGAGGGCCGTGATGCCCTTGCGCGTGCCGGCGACCTTGAAGTCCATGTCGCCGTAGTGGTCCTCCTGGCCGGCGATGTCGGTCAGGACGGCGAAGGAGTCGCCCTCCTTCACGAGGCCCATCGCGACGCCCGCGACCGCGCCCTTGACGGGCACGCCGGCGTCCATGAGCGCGATCGAGCCGCCGCAGATCGTGGCCATCGACGACGAGCCGTTGGACTCGAGGATGTCGGACACGACGCGGATCGTGTACGGGAATTCCTTCTCGTCCGGCAGGACGGCCTGCAGCGAGCGCCAGGCGAGGCGGCCGTGGCCGATCTCGCGGCGGCCGGGGGA
>JAMQPJ010000307.1 GCA_023717585.1 Thermoanaerobaculia bacterium | reverse complement strand
GCGATCTCTATCGCGGGGCCGCGGACCGCCTCCTCACCGAGGGCAAGGCCTACCGCGCGTTCGAGACCCCCGAGGAGCTCGATGCGATGAAGACGATCGCCGGGGCGGCGGGGGGCGCCTTCCGGTACGACGGCCGCGCGCGGTCGATCCCGAAGGAAGAGTCCGACCGCCGGGCCGCCGCGGGCGAGAAGTTCGTGCTGCGCCTGAGGGTGCCGGACGAAACCCTCGTCGTCGACGATGTCGTCCAGGGGCGAACGGAGTTCCCGGCGGGAGCGCTCGACGACTTCGTCCTCGTGCGCTCGGACGGCCACGCGCTCTACCATTTCACCGTCTGCGTCGACGACGTCGCGATGGGGATCACGCACGTCATCCGCGGCGTCGACCATCTCCCGAACGCGCCGAAGCACGTGGCCCTGTTCCGCGCGCTCGGCGTTTCCCCGCCCGTCTTCGCGCACCTCGGGATGATCCTCGGCGCCGACGGCAGGAAACTCAGCAAGCGCCATGGCGCGGCGGGCGTGGAGGAGTTCGAGGCGCAGGGATACCTGCCGGCCGCGCTCGACAACTTCCTCGCCCTCCTGGGCTGGTCGCCCGGCGAGGACCGGGAACGGATGACCCTCGCCGAGATGGCTGGGCTCTTCTCGCTCGAGCGCATCGGGCCATCGCCCTCGCGCTTCGACCACGAAAAGCTTGCGTGGATGAACGGGCAGTACCTCCAGGAGATCCCGGCGGAGCGGCTCATCGAGATGCTGAAGCCGTTTCGCGTCCCGGATCGGGACCCGGAGATTCTCGCCCGGGCGATCGCCCTGCATCGCTCGCGCGCGCGCACGCTCGTCGAGCTCGCACACGCCCTCGCGATCTACGGCGACGACCCGACGGACTTCGACCCTGTCGGCACGAGAAAGTTCGGCAAACCGGACGCGGCGCCGCTTGTGCGCGCGCTCGCCGAGCGCCTGTCGGCGACCGACCCGTTCTCACACGCGGCGCTCGAGGAGGCTGCCCGCACGCTCGCGGCCGAGAAAGGCCTCAAGCTGGGAGACCTCGCGCAGCCCGCCCGCCTCGCCCTCACCGGGGTCCTCGCGTCGCCGCCCCTCTTCGAGATGATCGAAGTGCTGGGCAATGAGGCGACGAGGCGACGCCTTCTTGCATTTGCGGACCGGATCGCAAAGCGGACCCCGGAGCCGGGCGCGAGCTCTTCCGCGGTACCCTCGGAAGGCTCATGACCGGAACACCCGCACCCGCCGCCGGATCCCCCGGGAGAGACTTCATCCGGGAGATCCTCGACGAGGACCGGCTCACCGGGAGGCACGCGGGGCGGGTCGCGACGCGGTTCCCACCGGAGCCGAACGGCTATCTCCACATCGGCCACGCGAAGTCGATTTGCCTGAACTTCGGCGTCGCGATCGAATACGGCGGCACGTGCAACCTGCGCTTCGACGACACGAACCCTCTCAAGGAGGACACCGAGTACGTGGACTCGATTCAGGAGGACGTCCGCTGGCTCGGGTTCGACTGGGCGGACCGGCGGTTCTTCGCGTCCGACTATTTCGGGAAGCTCTACGAGTTCGGCGAGGCGCTGATCCGGTCGGGGAAGGCCTTCGTGTGCGATCTCTCCGCCGACGAGGTCCGCGCGACGCGCGGCACCCTCACCGAGCCGGGGACGAACAGCCCGTACCGCGACCGTTCTTCCGCCGAGAGCCTCGACCTCTTCCGGCGCATGCGCCTCGGCGAGTTTCCGGACGGCTCCCGCACGCTTCGCGCGAAGATCGACATGGCGTCGCCCAACATCAACCTGCGCGATCCCGCGCTCTTTCGCATTCGCAAGACGGCGCATCACCGCACGGGCGACGCGTGGTGCATCTATCCGATGTACGACTACGCGCACGCGCTGTCGGACTGGATCGAGCGCATCACGCACTCGCTCTGCACCTTGGAGTTCGAGGACCACCGGCCGCTCTACGACTGGTGTCTCGAGGCGCTCGACCTTCCGGAGCGCCCGCGGCAGATCGAGTTCGCCCGCCTGAACCTCACCTACACGCTGCTCTCCAAGCGGAAGCTGCTCCACCTCGTGACGGGCGGCCACGTGAAGGGCTGGAACGACCCCCGGATGCCCACGCTCGCGGGTCTCCGGCGGCGCGGCTTCACCCCCGAAGCGCTCCGCGACTTCTGCAACCGCATCGGCCTCGCGAAGCGCGACAGCGTGGTCGAGGTCGAATTGCTCGAGCACTGCCTGCGGGAGGACCTGAACCGCCGCGCGCCGCGCGTCATGGCCGTCCTCGATCCCCTGCGCGTCGTCCTCGTGAACTATCCCGAAGGGCAGGTCGAGGAGCTGGACGCGGTCAACAACCCCGAGGACGCGTCGGCCGGCACGCGAAAGGTTCCGTTCTCGCGCGAGCTGTTCATCGACCGCGACGATTTCCGCGAGGTGCCGCCGCCGAGGTACCACCGTCTCTCGCCGGGAAAGGAAGTCCGCCTCCGATGGGGCTACCTCATCCGCTGCGAGGAGGTGGTCAAGGACCCCGCGACCGGCGCCATCGTCGAGCTTCGGTGCACGTACGACCCCGCCACGCGCGGCGGCGAGGCGCCCGACGGCCGGAAGGTGAAGGGCACGATTCACTGGGTATCGACGGCGCAGGCGCTGGAGGCCGAGGTCCGCCTCTACGACCGGCTCTTCGTGAACCCGAACCCGGACGAGGCGCCGGAGGGACGCGACTTCCTCCAGAACCTCAACCCGGACTCCCTGGTCGTGAAGACCGGATGCCGGGTCGAGCCGTCACTCGCCTCCGTCCGGCCGGGCGGCTTCGTCCAGTTCGAGCGCGTCGGGTACTTCACGGTCGACCCCGACACGGCGCCGTCGCGCCTCGTTTTCAACCGGTCCGTCTCGCTGCGCGACTCGTGGGGCAGGATCGAGAAGAACGCCCGCGCCGGCGCGTGACGGCCCGCGTTCGCATTCGCGTTCTTCTCTGGGCACCGG
>JAMQPJ010000283.1 GCA_023717585.1 Thermoanaerobaculia bacterium | reverse complement strand
TCGTGAGCTCGGCCGCCGCGTCATCATCCTCGTCCTCGAAGCCGCGCGTGCCCCCGGCCCGGGCGCCCGAGCCGGCGCCCGAGAAGAGATCGGAGAAGAGATCTCCGAAGTCGCCCGACCAGCGGAAGCTCGCGCCCGGCGAAGGTCCGCGTCCCGATCCGCCGAACGGGTTTCCTCCGCCGAACGGTCCGCTCCCCGGGGGGCGGGGCGCGCCGTGCTCGGGCGGACCGCCGGCGTCGCCGGTCTGGTCGAAGTGCTTCCGGCGCTTCGGGTCCTTGAGGACCTCGTACGCCGCCGCGATCTCCTGGAACTTCTTCTTCGCGGCGCTGTCGCCGGCGTTCACGTCGGGGTGAAACTTGCGGGCGAGGCGCCGGTAGGCCTTCTTGATGTCGGCCTCGCTCGCTTTGCGCTCGACTCCCAGAATCTCGTACGGATCCCTCGCCGCCATGGCGCCCCTACGATACCCGACCGGCTCCTGGTCCCGAACCTCGTGCGGAACGCGATACGATCCTCCGGAATCGTATGCCGGCGGCACCGTGAAAATCCTTCAGCACCGGGACGTCCTTTCGATCGTCCTCGCCGGCGGGATGGGCGAGCGCCTGTTCCCGCTCACGCGGGATCGCGCGAAACCCGCGGTCCCCTACGGCGGCCGGTACCGCATCATCGACTTCGCGCTCAACAACTGCATCAACTCCGGCCTCACGAAGATCAAGGTCATGACGCAGTTCAAGTCGAATTCGCTCATCGAGCACATCATCCGCACGTGGCGCCTGAGCTTCGACATCGGCCAGTTCGTGGATCCCGTGCCCGCGCAGATGCGCCGCGGGCCCCATTGGTTCCGCGGCACCGCGGACGCCGTTTACCAGAACCTCGACCTCATCTTCGACGAGGAACCTGAGCACGTCTGCGTTTTCGGGGGCGATCACATCTACATGATGGACGTCAACCCGATGCTCCTCTTCCACGAAGAAGGCGGCCACGACCTCACGATCGCCGCGATCCCGGTGCCGATCGCCGAAGCCTCGCGGTTCGGAGTCCTGGAGGTCGCGGCTGACGGACGTATCGTCGGCTTCGACGAAAAACCCGCCTCGCCCCGCTGCATCCCCGGGCACCCGGAGCTTGCGCTCGCGTCGATGGGCAACTACATCTTTCGGGCCGGCGTCCTCATCGAGGCCCTCGAGCACGACGCCCTGCAGGACACCTCCCACGACTTCGGCCGGACGATCATCCCGGCGCTCCTCGCGGGAGGCGGGCGCCTCTTCGCCTACGACTTCTCAACGAACCGGGTGCCCGGCTCGGAGGACCTGCCGCCTTACTGGCGCGACGTCGGCACCGTGGACTCCTATTGGGATGCGTCGATGGATCTCATCTCCGTCACGCCGCCGCTCAATCTCTACAACCCGAAGTGGCCGCTCAAGAGCCACGCGTCACAGCTGCCGCCGGCGAAGTTCGTGTTCGCGGACGCCGTCTCCCAGCGCATCGGCATCGCGACGGACTCGACCGTCGCGTCCGGATGCATCATCTCGGGCGGCACGATTCACAGGTCGATTCTCTTCCCGCGCGTGCGGATCAACTCGTTCTCGCACGTCGAGGAATGCGTGCTCATGGACGGCGTCGACGTGGGCCGCTACGCGCGCCTCAAGCGGGTCATCGTCGATCGCGGCGTGAAGATCCCGCCCCGGACCGAGATCGGCTTCGACCTCGAGGCGGACATCAGGCGCTTCCACGTGTCGGAAGGCGGAATCGTCGTGATCCCCAAGGGCGCCGAGGTGGAGGAACCCTCCGACTGACCCCAAGGCAGGGAGAGCCGGTTGCTTCGGGCCTCGCGACCGTATAAAGTTCGGGTTTCGAACCCTCAGACCGAATTTTATATGGACGACATCGATCGCCGCATCCTCGACATTCTCCAGCGGGACGCCAAGATCTCGCAGGCGAGAATCGCGGAGACGGTGGGCCTCACCACGCCGTCCGTGAACGAGCGGATCAAGAAGCTCGAGACGCGCGGCTTCATTCGGCGTTTCACCGCGCTTCTCGACCCCCGGCTCGTCGGAATGCCCCTGGTGGCGCACGTGGATGTGCTCCTGGAGCACCCACGATTCGAACGCCCGTTTCTCGAGGAGATCGAAGCGCTGCTGGACGTCCAGGAGTGCTACGCGATCTCGGGTAATTTCGGCTACCGGCTCAAGATCCGGGCCCGCGACGTGGAGCATCTGGAGGCGATCCTGCGCGAGAAGATCCAGACGATCCGAGGCGTGGTCAGAACCCACGTCGAGCTTTCTCTCTCCGTCAAGAAAGACTCGACCCTGCTCCCGCTCCTCGAAGGAATTTGAGCCGACGAACTGTCGTTTTTGCACCGAAAGTGTCCGTTTTCGATCTCTCGGCCGACTTTTCCGGGAGCCGCCCACGGCGCCAGAACACGGTATAAATCACTAATGCCAAAGAATTTGTATGTCAACTCGTGAGCCCTCGAAACCGGAGGCACCGGGCTTGCGTATATAGAGTCAGGAGATCGAAACGGACATTTCGACTAAACATCAAATGAATACGACGGTCTTCACTCCCTCCCTCCTGTCCCGCCGGCCTCCCGGCCGTCGGGCCCTCCAGATTCTTCCCTCCATCAAGAACCTCAGTTAGTAAGTCCCACCGCCGCAATCCCCGCCCGGCCGAAAGGTCGGGTGGGAGCCCACCGTTTGGGGAGTCCAGATGTGACGGGCGACATTCCCGCACGGGTCAAGGGGGGCGCAGGGGGGAGCGGTTAGGCGCTCACGCCCTACGCAGCCGGACGTCGCTCCCCCCGCGACAGTTCAGAAATGATAGGCGAGGGAAGCGCCGACGAGGACCGGCTTGTGTGAGGCATCGGTCCTGAGGAGATATCCCGTGGCGTCGATCCGGAAGTCCCAGCGTCTCCCGAGCTGGAATATCGTTAGCAGTCCGGCGTGCCAGCCGATCACGGTCTCGCTGATGTCCGCGGGCACCTGACCGGCCTCGGGGTCGCGAGGCTTCAGGCCGTAGACGCCGACGCCCGCGATGAGCCCGGCCTGCCACCACGCTTCCCGGAACATGTATCCGACTGACAGGCTGCCACCGTTCACCTTCACGCGCGGAGAGCCGCTCGCGGGCTGAAACGCGGGCACGGTCACCTCCGAACCGGGCAGGAGGAAGTTGTCGTAACGCGCCTGGAGGATCACGCCCGGCTCGAGCTGGACGTCCGCGTAGACGCGGAAACCTCCCGTCGAAAACGCCTTCACGTCCGCGGGCCGCCCGGTGTCGGTCACGGCGAATCCGCCGGCGCCGGCGGCGAAGGGAAACTCCGCTTGGCGGTTCGTCTGGGCGGCAGCGGATAGAGAGAGGCCCGCGAGAACGGCGGCGAAAAGGGCGCCGAACGCGAGCGCGCGGGGGAGTCGCAGTTTCATCGGATTCATCAGTGTCATCGGCGAAGAGGATACGCCGGGGCCGGTCGGTCGGAAGACATGCATATTGCGGATACGGAGGCCGGCGCGCCCTCGTCTAGAATCCCACCCCGTGCCGGAGCAGACGTTTCTGGACGCAACGGCCGGGCGTGGGCGTTTCGCGCCTCTCTTCGAGCCTCTCCTCGCGCTCCTCGTTCCGTCGCGATGCGCCGTCTGC
>JAMQPJ010000278.1 GCA_023717585.1 Thermoanaerobaculia bacterium | reverse complement strand
CGCCTGGGTCTGGAGTTCGAGCCGGTCTCGACCGCGGCCGCGGAGCACGCCGGGCGCGCCTGGCGCACTTATCGCGCGCGCAAGGGCTCCCGAAAGGAGCGCATGATCGCCGACTTCCTCATCGGGGCGCATGCCCTCGATTCGGCGGACAGGTTGTTGTCGCGCGATCGAGGGTTCTTCCGGTCCTACTTTCCGGAGCTGGTCCTCGTCGATCCGTCCGCCACCTGAACGACCTCACTCCCGCGCCGAGCCGAGCAGCTCGTGGTATTCGCCTGCCACGTCGAGTGCCGCGTAGGTCTCCGCTCGTTTGAGCCCCTTCCGGACGAGAGCATCACGCGTCTCTTCCTCCTTCTCCAGCCGCAACATCGTCGCGGCCATGCCGGTAACATCCTCCGGATCGAAGAAGAGCGCCGCTTCGCGCGCGACCTCGAGCAGAGCGGGAAGGTCGGAGCACGCGACGGGAGTCTCGAGCGCCATCGCCTCCAGGACGGGAAGGCCGAAGCCCTCGAAAAGGGACGGGAAGACGAGGAACTCGGCGCCTTCGAGGAGGGCCGTCGTGTCCGCGTCGTCGAGATACGGCAGGACGCGGACGTTCTCGGCGAGGCCCATCGCCTCGGCCTTCGCGTGCAGGGTCTCGCGCGCCTCGTCGAGCGCTCCGCACAGGACGAGCCGGAAGTCCGGTTCCTCGCGCACGACGCGCGCCGTCGCCGCGAGAAGGCGTTCGTGGTTCTTGTGCGGCCAGAAGTTCGCGGGGTAGAGAGCGTAGTCGGTTCGAAAGAGGCCGAGGGCGTCGAGGCGATTCAGCACCTCGCGTGGCTCGAGGCGGGCGCGCAGAGGGCCCCCGATCGGCGGCAGAACCGCGATCCGCTCGGTCTTCACGTGCACGCGCTCGATGGCCATCGCCTTCGTGGCCTCCGAGATCGCCACGACGCGGTCGGCACGCCGCAGGTCGCCCCGGAAACCGATGCGACGGCGGCGCTCGTCGGGGTCGAAGAACTCCGGGTAGACGAGGTCCTGGAAGTCGTACGCGACGACGACGTGCGGGAGGCCGGGTTCGTGGAAGGCCGCTGTGCCGAGCGGGCTCAGAAGGACGTCGGCGCTGAGCCTCTTCAACGAGGTGCGGTCCGGGGCGGCGAGCTCGAGGAGAGGCTGAAAGAAGCCGAGAAGCCGGCGGCGCGTGCGCAGGAGGCGCCGGGGTTCCTCGACGTCGAGACCGGGGCCGAGACGCTGGAGGACGGCGCCCTTCGCGAGGAGCGGCGCGACGACAGCCCCGGCCTCCGGCTTGACGAGCAGGTGAAGTTCGTGCGCGTCCGGCCTGTCGAGAAGGGCTTCCAGAAGGCGCAGGACGAACGCGCGCGCCCCGCCGTTGCCGCCGTCCGGCGACAGGGGAGCGAGGTCGACGAAGACCCGAAGGCTCCGCCCCTTTGACATCCTTCTACTTTCCCACAAACTGTCGCTCATGGCGCGTGTCCTGATCTCGGGCATCACCGGCCAGGATGGGTCCTTTCTCGCCGAATCGCACCTCGAGAGCGGCGACGAGGTACATGGGCTCGTCCGGCAGTCGAGCCTTCTGCAACGTACCCGGCTGGATGCCGTGCCGGCCCTCGTCAACGCGCGTGCCCTGTCCCGGCTGAAGCTCCACTACGCCGACCTGTCGGACACGAGCAGCCTCGTGTCGGTGCTCCGGAACGTCAGGCCGGACCTGGTCTACCACCTCGCGGGCCAGAGCCACGTGAAGATCTCGTTCGACCTTCCGGAGTACACGGCCGACTCGACGGGCCTCGGCACGCTGCGCCTCCTCGAGTCGATGCGCCACGTGGTTCCGGACTGCCGCTTCTTTCTCGCGGCCACGAGCGAGATCTTCGGCGAGGCGAAGGAGTCGCCCCAGAACGAGCGGACGCCCATGAACCCGATCAACCCGTACGCGGCGGCGAAGGTCTATGCGCTGAACCTCGTGCGTATCTACCGGAGCGCCTACGGGCTCTTCGCGTGCGCCGGCATCCTCTTCAACCACGAGAGTCCGCGCCGCGGCGAGAACTACGTCACGCGGAAGATCGCCCGTGGAGTCGCGTCCATCGCGCGCGGGCGCCAGACCGAGCTGCACCTCGGCACGCTGACGCCGAAGCGCGACTGGAGCTATTCCCCGGACGTCGTGGAGGGCATGCGCCTCGTGGTCTCGGCGGCGAAGGCCGACGATTACGTCCTCGCCTCGGGCGTCTCGCACTCGGTGGGCGAATTCTGCGAGGCCGCGTTCCGGATCGTCGGCCTCGACTACAGGAAACACGTCGTTCTCGACCCGAATTACGTGCGTCCGGTCGACATCACAGAGACGCTCGGCGACGCCTCGAAGGCGCGGAGCGAGCTGGGCTGGGCGCCGAAGACGGGATTCGACGAACTGGTCCGGATCATGGTGGACGCCGAGCTCGCCGAGCTCGACGCGCGGGGGGACGCGGCCTGAGGCCGCCGGCCGTTCTCATTCCCGCCTTCGAGCGGGTCGAGGCGTCGCGAAGGGCGATCGCCTCGCTGAGGGCGGCGGGCGCGCAGCGCATTCTCTTCGTGGATGACGAGGGCGCCGCTGAGGGGGGAGCGCTGGCCGGCGAATTCCCCGGCCTGGAAGTGATCCGCACGACGGCGCCGGCCTGGTGGACCGGCGCGATCGTCCTCGGCATCGAGCGGGCGCGCGCTCTCGGAGAGGAGGCGGTCCTCTTCTTCAATCAGGACGTGACGTGCGCGCCGGACTATTTCGAACGGCTCCTGGCGACGTCCGGGCGCCATCCGGGCGCGCTCATCGGCAGCGCCGTCCTCTATGCGCAGGAGCCGGGCCGCGTCTGGTCGGCGGGCGGGTCGGTGGAGTGGTGGGGCCGGGGGATCCGCGTTCTGAGGCACGGGGCCCCGGTCTCGTCGCTGCCGGAGGAGCCCTTCCCGGCGGACTGGCTCTTCGGGATGGGGACGCTCGTGCCCTGCGCGGTCTTCGACCGCATCGGCCTGCCCGACGCAGCACGCTTCCCGATGGCGTGGGGCGATCTCGACTTCTCGCTGCGCGCGAAACGCGCGGGAATTCCGGTGCTCGTGGAGCCGGCCGCGCGCCTCTTT
>JAMQPJ010000277.1 GCA_023717585.1 Thermoanaerobaculia bacterium | reverse complement strand
TCGAGAGCCATCCGCTGCCCGGAGAGCTCACGGCGCCCGCGCGCTAGAATCGCCGCGATGAAAATGCGTCGCCCGGCTCCCGTTCGAGGAGCCATCGCTCTCGCCCTGGCCTCGCTCGCCCTCGCGGCCTGCCGCCCAAAGCCCGCCGAGATCCGCGTCACGCCCGCGAAGGTGACGCTCTACGGTCCGGGACGTTCGCAGTCCCTCAAGTACGACGTCTTCGACAAGAAAGGCAATCCGATGCCGGGCCTGACGGCGACGTGGATGTCCGACAAGCCGAAGGTCGCGTCCGTGGACGCGAACGGGCTCGTCCGCTCCCTCGCGGCCGGCCGCACGATCGTGACCGCGAGTTTTCAGAACTTCACCGCCAGCGCGTCCGTGGACGTGATCGACGTCGCGTCGCTCACGGTCTCGCCGAACCGGGCGACGCTCGTCGGGGCGCCGGGCACGAAGATGGCGCTCGTCGCCGAGGTCCGGGACGCCAAGGGCAACCTCTCTCCCCTGAAGCTGAGGTGGATCTCGGGGGATCCGAAGGTGGCCACGGTCGACGCGGACGGTATCGTGAGCTCGGGCGTGGAAGGCCGCACGACCGTCATCGCGAGCCTCGGCAACGACGTCAGCTCGGCGTGCGACGTGAAGGTTCTGCACCGCGAGATCGGCGTCTTCGAGCTGACCCCCGTCACCCTGATCCTGAAAGTGGGCGAGACCCAGAAAATGACGGCGACGATCAAGGACCTCACCGGCCTCGTCATCGAGGACGCGGCGCTCGCCTGGACGTCTTCCGACCCGAAAACGGCCACGGTCACGAACGGCGCCGTCACCGGAGTCTCGCGCGGCGCGGCGCGAATCTCCGTCGCGACGTCCATGAAGAAGCTCGGCGCGGACGTTCTCGTGAACTGAGGCGAGCCTGCGCGTCACGCATCTCGCCGCGGAATGCGTTCCGTTCGCCAAGACGGGAGGCCTCGGAGACGTCGTCGGCGCTCTCCCCAAGGCGCTCGCCGCCCGAGGCCACGACGTCGACGTCTTCATGCCCTTCCACCTCGAGGCGGCTCGCTGGTATCGGCGGCGCAACCTGTGGCCCGAGACCGCGATGCCGCCCTTCGAGGTCTCGATCTTCGGTCGCCCGCACACGGTGGGCCTGCTCTGGGATCTCCTGCCCGGGACGATCGTGCCGATCTACTTCGTCGCGCACGACCCGTTGTTCCACCGGAACCAGATCTACGCGCCGGACGAAAAGGGCCGGGACGACGGCCTCTGGCGCTTCGCTCTTTTCGTGCGCGCGGCGATTCAGGCGCTGAAACGGCTCGACCGGCGGCCCCGCGTCCTCCACGCGCACGACTGGCACCCCGCGCTCGCGCCGATGCTCGGCGCCTGGAGCAGCTGGCGCGACCCCTGGTTCGACGACGTCGCGTCGGTGATCACGATCCACAACCTCGGCTATCAGGGCGTCTACGGCCGCGAGGAATTCCCGATCCTCGGTCTCCCCGACGAGGTGTGGACGGGCGGCGCGATCGGGCTCGGCGGCAACGTGAACCTCCTCAAGGGGGCCATCGTCGCCGCGGACATGATCACCGCGGTCTCACCCACCTACGCGAACGAGATCCGAACCCCGCACGGCGGCGTTGGCCTCGACGGAGCTCTCAGGGCGCGCGGGGAAAGGGTCGTGGGCATCCTGAACGGAGTCGACACGACGATCTGGAACCCGGCGCACGATCCGCACCTCCCCGCGCACTACGGAACGGAGGATCTCCGCGGGAAGGCGGAGTGCCGCGCGGAGCTCTGCCGCCTCGCGGGCTTCGAGCCGGGCGACCCCGGGATGATCCTCGGCGCGATCGGACGCCTCACCGACCAGAAAGGCTTCGATCTCCTCCTCGAGGCCGCTCCCGAGCTCATCCGTCGCGGCGTCCGGATCGCGATGCTGGGCTCCGGCGAGCCTGCGCTCGAAGGCGCGATGCGCCTCCTCGAGGAACACGCGCCCGGCCGTTTCCGCGCCTTCGTCGGCTACGACGAAAAGACCGCGCACCGGATCGAGGCCGGAGCGGACGCATTCGTCATGCCCACGCGGTTCGAGCCGTGCGGCCTCAACCAGATGTACTCGCTGGCCTACGGCACGCCGCCGATCGTGCGGAAAACCGGAGGCCTCGCGGACTCGGTCGAAGGGTTCGACGGCCACAACCTCGACGCGGCGACCGGCTTCACGTTCGACGAGGCCCTGCCTCACGCGCTCGCGTCGGCGGTCCTCTGGGCCCAACGGGCTTTCTTTCACCGCGAGATCTGGCGCCGCATCGTCCGGAACGGCATGGACCGGGACTTCTCGTGGGACCGCTCCGCCGAGAAGTACGAAACCGTCTACCGGCGCGCCCGCGAATTCCGCGGCCTGAGCTGGTAGGCGTTAGAGGGCGCCGAGCGCCGCGAGCACGGCGGCTTTCAATTCTCCGGCCTCCGGCAGGTCGACGGAGAGAGGCCCCTTCTTCCGGACGGGCAGCGACGGCAGAGGCGGGCGTTTCTCGACGGCGCGAAGCGTGAAGATCGGCAGCTCCTCCGGCGCGAGCCCGTCGTCCTCGAGCCCCTGCTCGACGTAGTCGGCAACGGCCGGCAGAAGGGAGTGGTCGGTCTCCGCGGCGAGCCTCGCGAGGTTGCAGCGCACGGTCTTCCGCGCGACGTCCCGGTCGAAGTACCGGAACGTCGAGACCGGCGACGACGCCGCGACGCGTCCCCCCGGGCCGCCGCCCTCGAATCGCATCGGCGCCCCGTCGCCCAGGCGAATCTCGTCGACGGTGATCTCACTGCCCCCGGCGCGGCGGCGGGCCTCGTGGCGGAGGACGAGGTCGCTGCGCGCGAGCCCGCGCACGAGCCGGATGTGGACGCGCGCCTCGCCGGTCTTCACGGAGGCGCTCGCGATGTCGCAGACGCGATTCCCGCGGCCATCGACGATGCGCTCGAGAATGACATTCGGAGGCTTCTCCGCGTTCGTCCCCCGCATAGCGATCAGAAAACACGAAGAAAAAAAGAGGAGAAGATTCCCGCTCACTTGATTC
>JAMQPJ010000266.1 GCA_023717585.1 Thermoanaerobaculia bacterium | reverse complement strand
CGCACGCTCGGCGTCTACTTCATGTACGACGTCAAGCAGGCCGACCCCGCCGAGTGGAAGACCGCGCCGCCGTTCGAGGCGCGGATCGTGGACAAGCCGGGCTTCGGCAAGGCCCTCGTCGGCCGCGGGGCCGTGAACCAGAAGGGCCCGGAGTCCGCGTTCCTGGCGGCTCTCCACGCCTTCAGGGGCGCGGGCGTGAAGGTCCCCGTGAACCTCGTCCTCGTCGCCGAGGGCGAAGAGGAGATCGGCTCGCCGCACATCCCCGAGATCGCCCGAAAGCCCGAGGTCCTCGCAGCGCTCCGGGGGTCGATGGGCGTCTTCATGCCGTCTGCGAGCCAGGACCCGGACGGCTCCGTGACCGTCTCCCTCGGCGCCAAGGGCGTCGTCGAGCTCGAGCTCGTCTCGAGCGGCGCGAAGTGGGGGCGCGGCCCGACGAAGGACGTCCACTCCGCGAATCGCGCGCGCCTCGACAGCCCGGCGTTCCACCTCGTGCAGGCCCTCGCGACGCTCGTGAACGCGGACGGCGACCCGGCGATCGACTCTCTCGCGGCGGCCGCGAAGCCTCCGAGCCCGGCCCAGGCCGCGCTCCTCGATGCCGCCGCGAAGCGCCTCGACGAGGCCACCGCGAAGAGGATGCTCGGCGCCACGCGCTGGGCCCACGACGACTCGTGGCGCGCTTCACTCGAGCGCCTCTGTTTCTCGCCGACCGTGAACATCCAGGGCCTCGTCGGCGGCTACATGGGCCCCGGCGGCAAGACGATGCTCCCGCACAGGGCGGTCGCGAAGCTCGACCTGCGCCTCGTCCCCGACATGACGTTCGAGGGCGCGATCGCGGCACTCAAGGCCCATCTCCAGAAGCGCGGCTTCGGCGACATCGAGGTCAACGTCTCGGGCGGCTACGGTCCCACGGAGACGTCCGCCGAGACGCCGCTCCTCCGAGCGCAGATGGCCGTTCTGAAGCGAGGCGGCCTCGACCCGTTCCTGTGGGTGCGTACTGCGGGCTCGTACCCGGGTTACGTCTTCACGGGCGAGCCGCTCAATCTGCCCTCCGGCCACCACGGTCTCGGCCACGGAAGCGGCGCGCACGCGCCCGACGAGTACTACGTCATCGAGTCGACGAACCCGAAGGTCTCGGGCTACGACGGCGCCGTGCGCTCGTTCGCGGACTACCTCTACGAGCTGGCCGTGATTCGCTGAGAGCGGACCTTTTCCTCCGCCGGACCGCGGGCGTCCTCGCCGCGTGCGCGGTGGCGATTCCGCTCGTCCCGGCGCTCTCGCCGGGCTGGCCGCGTTTCGGCGGGCTCTGGCCCCTTCTTCTCTCGGTCCCTTTCGTCGCGTTCGGAATCGTGCGCGCCCGGCGCGGCGCGCTCACTCCCGCCGTCCTCCTCCTCGCTGGCGGCTTTCCCCTGTACGCCCTCTACGCGGGCAACGGCGTCAACCTGACGTCGGGCGACAACCAGGCGACGCGCGTCCTTCCGACGCTCGTCCTGACGCAGGGCACGGTCGACCTCTCGAAGACGCCGCCCTTCGACAGGCCGAGGCTCCCATACGCCGCTGTGCGCGCCGGCGATCGCGTCCTCGATTTCTTCCCATCCGGCACGGCCTTCGTCGCGCTCCCGCATGCCGCCCTCGCGCTTCTCGGGAGCGGCGGGCACGTAACGCCGGAGCTCGTGTCGAGGTGGGAAAAGCACGCGGCCGCGCTCATCACCGTCGCCGCGGCGGTGCTTCTCTGGGCGGCGGCTCGCCGCTGGGGCGAAGGCGCCGCTCTCGGGGCGGCTTTCGTCTTCGCGCTCGCGACGCCGGTCTTCGCGAACGCGGCGCAGGCGCTCTGGAGCTTCACAGGGGAAGTCTTCTGCCTCGCCCTCGCCCTTTTCCTCGCGCTTCGCGTCCGCCCGCTGCCCGTGTGGGCCGGCATCGCCGCGGGCGCCGCGTTCGCCTGCCGGCCGACCGCGCTCGCCGGGGCCGTCGCGATCGGCTTCGCGCTCCTGGCGACGGACCGGCGCGGCGCGGGACGCTCCGCCGCAGGTCTCGGCGCCGCCCTCGCCGCCGTGTGCGCGGCCCAGCTCGCGCTCTATGGCCATCCCCTCGGCGCCTACGGCGCGGCGAACACGGCCCACCGCGCCATCAACGCCGACCTCGCGCGCGGCCTTGCGGGCGTCCTCGCGAGCCCGAGCCGCGGCCTCCTCGTTTTCTGCCCGTGGATCCTGCTGCTCCCGATCGGCCTCGCGCGGATGAGGGTCCGTAACGCCGGGCTCCTCCCGTGGACGCTTGCGTCGCTCGGGGCGGCGGCCGGGACGGTCCTTCTCGCGGCTTCGCACGTCCTCTGGTGGGGCGGCTGGAGCCTCGGCCCACGCCTGACGACCGAGGCCGCGCCGTTCCTCGCGCTCGCGTCGGTCCCGCTCTTCCGCGCGGCCGGCCGGCCGCTCCGGGCGGCCTTCCTTTCCCTCGCCGCGTTCGCCGCCGCGACGCAGCTCCTCCTCGCCTACGCGCCGGGCACGTGGGAGTGGGACCCGCAGGTGCTCGACCCGATCGGGCCGCGCGCCCTGTGGCGCTGGAAGGAAGGCCAGCTCGCGGCCGCTTGGGGAGCGCCGCTGCCCGAGCGCGACAAACTGCCCATCACCACGCCTGAAGGAGAAGACCTGTCGTGCTCCGTCGACGAGCCGGCGGAGGGCATGACCGTCACGGGACGGCTCCACGCCGGCGGATGGGCGCGGATCCCCGGCGCG
>JAMQPJ010000240.1 GCA_023717585.1 Thermoanaerobaculia bacterium | reverse complement strand
GACGGTCCCGTTGATCGCCCCGCCGCGCCCGTTCGTTCCCTCCTCGCCCGCCGGCCGGCTCCTCGCATGGGAGCGAACGATCGATTCGGCGGGCGCGGCCTTTCCGTCGTTCCACGTGCTCTGGGCTCTCCTTTCGGCCCGCCTCTGGGCACGCTCGTATCCGAGGTGGCGTGTCCTCGCGTGGTCCTCGGGCGTCGCTGTCGGCGTGAGCTGCCTCACGACCGGGATGCACGCGCTCGTCGACGTCGTCGCGGGAGCGTTTCTCTTCCCCGTCGTCGCCAACCCGCCTGGAACGTGGGCCGCCGTCCGCCGCTGGTCCGAGCGGCTTGGAACCTCGTGGAAGGAGTGGAGCATCGGGGGAGTCCGGCTCCTCAACGGCGGCTTTCTGATCGGAGCTGGCGCGTTCGCCGGCGTCGCGCTCGTGGGTTACCTGACCGGGGCGATGGGGCCCGGCCCGATCCTGACGGCTTCGGTGTGCAACCTCGTCGGCGCCGGGCTCTGGGCACAGCTCGTGGAGGGCTCGTCCCGTCTCGCGCGTCCCTTCGGGTACTACGGAGGAGTCATCGGGTTGATTCTCGGAACGGTCGCGGTGGCCATCGCGGGAGGAGACGGCTGGCTTCTCGCCGGCGCTTTCGCGGTCGCCGCGCCCGTGATTCAGGGAGTCGGACGCCTTCGCTGCCTCGTGAACGGATGCTGTCACGGTCGGGCCGCGCCCGAGGCCGTCGGCATCCGGTACGTTCATCCGAGGACCCGGCCGTGCCGGCTCGCGGATCTCACCGATGTCCCGATTCACGCGACGCAGACCTACTCGATCCTCTGGAACCTGGCCTGCGCGCCGCTCCTGCTTCGTCTCTGGCTCGCCGGGACGCCTCCCGCCTTCGTCGGCGGCCTCTACCTCGTTCTCAACGGCGTCGGACGATTCGGCGAGGAGGCCTACCGCGGAGAGCCGCAGACGCCCGAGATCCTGGGCCTACACCTCTATCAGTGGACGGCGGTCCTGAGCGTCCTGGCCGGCGGGCTGATCACCGCGATCGGCCCCCGAGGGGCGGCGCCCGCGCCGCAGTGGAACGGGGCGTCGTTCGCGATCGCCGTGCTCGTCGGCCTGCTGGCGGGGAGCCTCATGGGAGTCGACTTCCCGCGCTCGGACCGCCGCTTCGCCCGCCTGGCGTGAGCCGGGCAGGCGCTCACGTGACGGGCGCGAGCTTCACCGGCACCGTGTGCCAGACCTCGCGGACGTAGTCGCGAATCGACCGGTCCGAGCTGAAACGCCCCATGCGCGCGACGTTGAGAATCGAGGCGCTCGTCCACCCGACGACGTCGGCCCAGGCTCTCGAGACGCGCCCCTGGCACTCGACGTAGGCGTGGAAGTCGGCGAGCACGAGGAAGGGGTCGGTCTCCACGAGAGTACGCACGAAGGGCGCGAAGATGCCCGGCTCCTCCGGCGCGAAATGGCCGGACTCGACGAGGCTGAGCACGTCGGAAAGCTCGCGGTCCGAGTCGACGACGTCGCGCGGGTGGTAACCGCGGCGCACGAGGTCCTCCACCTCGGCCGCGGTCAGCCCGAAGAGGAAGAAGTTCTCCTCGCCGACCGCTTCGCGGATTTCCACGTTCGCGCCGTCGAGCGTGCCGATGGTGAGCGCCCCGTTCATGGCAAACTTCATGTTCCCAGTGCCGGACGCCTCCTTGCCCGCGGTGGAGATCTGCTCCGACAGGTCGGCCGCGGGATAGATGCGCTGGGCGTTCTTCACGTTGAAGTCGGGCACGAACACGACCGACAGGAGGTCCTTTGCGACGGGGTGTCGCGCGATGGTCTCCCCGAGGGCGGTGGCCA
>JAMQPJ010000206.1 GCA_023717585.1 Thermoanaerobaculia bacterium | reverse complement strand
TCGGTCTTCGCGGGCGTCGGCGAGAGGACGCGCGAGGGCAACGACCTCTGGCTCGAGTTCACGGAGTCGCAGATCATCGACCCGAAGGACTGGAAAAAGTCCAAGGCCGCGCTCATCTACGGACAGATGACGGAGCCTCCGGGCGCGCGCCTGCGCGTCGGGCTGACGGGCCTCACGGCGGCCGAGTACTTCCGCGACAAGGAAGGAAAGGACGTCCTCCTCTTCATCGACAACATCTTCCGGTTCACGCAGGCGGGCTCGGAGGTCTCGGCCCTCCTCGGCCGCATGCCGTCGGCCGTCGGTTACCAGCCGAACCTCGCGACGGAAATGGGCGAACTGCAGGAGCGCATCACGTCCACGAAGAGGGGCTCGATCACGTCGGTGCAGGCCATCTATGTGCCCGCCGACGACCTCACCGACCCCGCGCCCGCGACCGCCTTCGCGCACCTCGACGCGACGTCCGTCCTCTCGCGCCAGATCGCCGAGATCGGCATCTATCCCGCGGTCGACCCGCTCGCCTCGACGTCCAAGATCCTCTCCCCGCTGATCGTCGGCGAGGAGCACTACGACGTCGCCCGCGCCGTGCAGCAGGTCCTCCAGAAGTACAAGGACCTCCAGGACATCATCGCGATCCTCGGGATCGACGAGCTGTCCGAGGACGACAAGATCATCGTGGCGCGCGCGCGGCGGATCCAGCGCTTCCTCTCGCAGCCGTTCCACGTCGCCGAGCAGTTCACCGGCGTGGCGGGCCGCTACGTGAAGATCGCCGACACGGTCCGCTCCTTCAAGGAGATCGTCGAGGGCAAGCACGACGAGCTGCCCGAGCAGGCGTTCTTCAACGTGGGCGCGATCGAGGAGGCTCAGGAGAAGGCCGAGAAGCTGAAGGCGGGAGCCTGACGTTGGACGGGCGGCTCACGCTCACCGTCGTCACCCCGGAGCGCGCGCTGCTTTCGGGCATCGCGTGCGACGAGGTCACGCTGCCCGCGTGGCTCGGCGAGATCGGCGTCCTGCCGGGCCACACGCCCCTGATCGCACTTCTGGGGATCGGCGTCGTCGGGTATCGCGACGGGGCCAGGCGGCAGGCGCTCGCCGTCCGCGGCGGGTTCGTGGAGATCGCGGGGGACGCGGTGCGCATCCTGGCCGACGAAGCGGCGGCGCCGGAGGCGATCGACGGCGCGAAGGCCGCGGTGGAAAAGGCGGACGCGGAGAGCCGGCGCGCGAACGCTTCGGGAGACGAAGAGCTCGACGCCGCGAACGCGGACGCCCGCTTCGCGGAAGCGCGCCTCGAAGTCCTCCGGCCGGCCTGACCGGGGAAAGAAAAGGGCGAAAGAGGCGAGCCATGACGTCGCCGCAGGGGGCCGAGCTCCCCGGCATGGGGCTTGCGACAGAGAAGGGCAGGCCCGGCAGGCGCCGAAAGGGCGCGCCGGGAAAGTCGAACACCTCCTGCCTCCTACCGGGGCTCCGCATGGCGGAGCCCTCTTTTTTTGCCCCTATGATCGATCCATGACGGCGAGGGTGGCGCGATGACGCTCGAGCGCGACCCCTGGTTCGCCCAGTGGTTCGGGGA
>JAMQPJ010000147.1 GCA_023717585.1 Thermoanaerobaculia bacterium | reverse complement strand
ACGCGCTGATGGTGTACGAGGTCGCGCGGGCGGCCGTCGCCCGCGCGCGCGCCGGCGGCGGGCCGACGCTGCTCGAGTGCAAGACCTACCGCATGAAGGGCCACGCCGAGCACGACGCGCAGGCGTACGTCGACGCGAAGGAGCTCGCCGCCTGGCGCGCCCGCGACCCGCTCCAGCGCCTCGAATCGGCGCTCGAGGCCTCGGGCGCGATGCCGGCCGCGGAGCGCCGCCGCCTCCGCGACGAGGTCGAGAGGAGGCTCGACGCGGACGTGGCGTTCGCCGAAGCCTCGCCGTTCCCCGACCCGGCCCTCGCGTTCCGCGGCGTCTACGCCGACGAAGGAATCCTCGAGCGCGGCCGCGCGGGCGTCTTCACGGGAGGCCTCTGATGGCCGACCCACGCGTCGCGCGAGCCGGGGCCACCCTCACTCTCACGGCGGACGGCGCCCAGGGCGTCGAGATCTCCTACCTCGAGGCGATCCGCCAGGCCCTCTTCGAGGAGATGGAACGCGACGCGCGCGTCTTCGTCCTCGGGCAGGACGTCGGCGTCTACGGCGGCGCCTTCAAGGTGACGGAAGGGCTGCAGGCCCGGTTCGGGAAGGAGCGCGTCCTCGACACGCCTCTCGCCGAGGAGGCGATCGTGGGCGGCGCCATCGGCGCGGCGATTCGCGGAATGCGTCCCGTCGCCGAGATACAGTTCATCGACTTCATCTCCCGGGCCTTCGACCTCCTCACGAACTTCGCGGCCAAGAACCGCTACCGCACGGGCGTCGGCGTGCCGATGGTCGTCCGCGGCCCTTGCGGAGGCGGGGTGCACGGCGGGCCGTTCCACTCGCAGAGTCCCGAGATGTACTTCGTGAAGACGCCCGGCCTCAAGGTCGTGGCCCCCGCTACCGCGTACGACGCGAAGGGCCTCCTGAAGGCCGCGATCCGTGACGACGACCCGGTTCTCTTTCTGGAGCACAAGTTCCTCTACCGAAGGGTGAAGGACCGCGTGCCGGAGGAGGACTACGTCGTCCCGATCGGAAAGGCCGCGATCCGCCGGTCCGGGGCGGACCTCACGATCGTGACGTATGGCGCGATGGTCTGGACGGCCCTCGAGGCGGCCGAAGTCCTCGCGAGGGACGGCGTCTCGGCGGAAGTCCTCGACCTCCGCACGCTCCTCCCGCTCGACGAAGAGGCGATCTTCGCGTCCGTGAGGCGCACCGGAAAGTGCCTCATCCTCCACGAGGACACCCGCACGGGCGGGATCGGCGCCGAGATCGCCGCGACACTTTCCGAGAAGGCGTTCGAGTGGCTGGACGGCCCGATCCTGCGCGTCACGGCGCCGGACACGCCCGTGCCGTACTCTCCGCCCCTGGAAGAGGCGTTCCTCCCGAACGTGAACACGCTGCTGGCCGCCGCGCGTAAGCTCGTCAAGTACTAGCAGACCGGAGAACCAGATGCCGACCAACGTCATCATGCCGCAGATGGGCGAGTCGATCGCCGAGGGGACGCTCACGAAGTGGCTCAAGAAGCCCGGAGACGCGGTCAAGCGCGACGAGCCTCTCTTCGAGATCTCCACCGACAAGGTCGACGCCGAGATCCCCTCCCCGGGCGCCGGCACCCTCCTCGAGATCCTCGTCCCCGAGGGCCAGACCGTCCCGATCAACACCGTCGTCGCACGCCTTTCGGAAGCAGGAGAACAGGCT
>JAMQPJ010000103.1 GCA_023717585.1 Thermoanaerobaculia bacterium | reverse complement strand
GCGCTTCGGCCACCGCCGTTCCGGCCCGCGGCCAGTCGGGCGTGCAGGCCGACCCCCGCATCACACAGTTCCTCAAGCAGGGAGACGAAGCTCTCGGGCGCGGCAACGCCCAGGAGGCCATCGATCTCTGGAGCCGGGTCTTTCTCATCGACCTCTCGAACGAAGAGGCGAGCCGCCGCATCGACTCGGCGCGCGAGGCGCAGGCCGAGTCCGCCCGGAAGATCGACATCCTTCTTTCCGAGGGCGTCCAGTCGTACGAGGCCGGCGACCTCGCGGGAGCGCGCAACAAATTCCTCGACGTGCTCGCGGCCTCCGAAAACGACGCCACGGCGCGCGGCTACCTCAATCAGATCGAGGCGGCCCTCGCGCCCGCGGCGGGATCTTCCGTGCCGCTCTCTGCCAGCGCGGGCGACTCCGATTTCATGAAGAACGAGATCGAAGCGCCGGGCCCGCCCTCCTTCGCGGAAGACTCCGGCGTCGGGCGCGGGTTTCAGCCGGACGCCGGGGGTTTCGAATCGGACAGCGAGGACACGCGGAGGCCCCGGCAGGCCGTTGGCCGCAAGGCCCGGATCGACCTCCGCGTCCTCCTCGTCGGCGCGGTCGTCGTTCTCGCCGCCGTCGCCGGCGGCACGTACCTGTACCTGAAGAAGAAGCCGTCAGCCAAGCCGGCGACCGCGGCCGGCACCCCGGCCAAGGGAGGCGAACCCGGCGGCGGCGCGGCACCCCTCGAGGACACGTTCCAGAGGGCCGAGGCGCTGTTCAACGCCGGCAAGGTCGACGAGGCCATCGGCGTCCTCGCGAAGCTGCCCGAGGCCGACCCCCGCCACAACGAAGCGCTCGTGAGGATCGAGAAGATGAAGTCCTCGGCGGCACCGACTCCCGGACCCGCCCCCCCAAGCGCCGCCGTCCTCGACGAAATGCGCGTGGCCGGTTTCACGGCGATGGCCTCGAGCCGCTACATCGACGCCCTCAAGAACCTCGATCCCGTCGTGAAGGCCCGCCCCCAGGACACCGAGGCGGCCGCCGCCGCGCAGCGGGCGCACGAGCAGGTCGAGACTCTGCGCAGCGCGTCGAAGTCCTACAACGAATTCGATTACGACAGCGCGATCAAGCTCCTGTGGGAGCTCCGCCGGGGAGACGCGAAGAACCAGGACGTCGAGGAATACCTCGTGAACGCGTACTACAACCTCGCGGTGCAGAGTTTCCAGGCCGGCAACATCCCGAAGGCCACGACCGCCGTGAAGGAGGCGACGGACCTCCGGCCGGGTGACGCCGAGGCGCAGCGCCTCCTGCGTTTCGCCCGCAAGTACCCCAAGGGCGCGACCGACCTGCTCTCCCGGATTCTCATCAAGCACCTCACGCTCAGGCCGTGAGGCCGGACACGACATGTCCGAGCCGCCGCGCGATCCGCTCGCCGAACACCCCATCGCTCCGGACATGGCCAGGCGACGCCCGGGAGCGCGCGCGACGCTCGAGCTGTTTCCGGCCGTCTCCGAGGCGCCGCTCGGTCTTCCGGGGGATGCCGCTAGGCGCCCCGACGCGCCGGCTTTGGCTCCACTGGCTCCACCGGCCTCGGCGGCCGCGTCCGTTCCCGAGGCGATACCGCGCGAACCGCCGGCGGCCGCGCAAGCTTCCCGCCAAACCGAAATCCTCGCCGACGCCGAAGAGCCGCGGTCGGTCGCGTTCGCGCGGCGCGTGGCGGCGGGCCTCGCCGATCTGCTCATCCTCGCGCTCGTGGGCGCCGTCGAGCTCGCGGCCGGCGCGCTCCTCCTGGATCTGCGCTTTCCGCCGCCCGCCTTCGTCCCGCTCGCGGCCTTCCTCCTTCTGGCCGCGCTCGTGCTCCTCGTGCTCGCGCCTTTCGTCTGGGGCACGACGCCCGGCATGGCGCTCGCCGATCTCCGGATCCGCGCCGAGGACGGCGGCTCTCCCACGCTGGCGGCCGCGTTTCTGCGCTTCGTGGGCTTCCTTCTGACCGGCGCGCTCGCGGGCGTGCCCCTGCTCGTCGCCGCCTTCGATCGACGCGGCCGGACGCTCGCGGATCTCGTGTCGCGGACGACGATCGAGCCCGTGGAGGCGACGGACGCGAAAGAGCCCGGCCTCGCGTAGGAAAGCCGTGCGCCTCGCGCTCTGCCAGATCGACACGACCGTCGGGGATTTCGCCGGCAACGCCGCGCGCATCGTCGAGGGGCTCGCGCGCGCCGAGGACGCGGGCGCGGATCTGGCCGTCTTCCCCGAGCTCGCGATCTGCGGCTATCCCCCGAGAGACCTCCTCGAGCGCCCGTCTTTCGTCCGGGAAGCCGCCCGCTCCCTCGCGACGCTCACGCGCCGCTCGCGCCGGACGGCTCTTCTCGTCGGCACGTTCGTGAAGAACCGGAGCCGCGTCGGCAAGCCGTTCCACAACGTCGCGGCCCTCCTCGACGGCGGCAAGCTGCGGGCGCTCGCGAAGAAGACGCTGCTGCCCACCTACGACGTTTTCGACGAGGGCCGGTGGTTCGAGCCGGGCGGCGGCTGCGCCGTCGTGCCGTTCCGCGGCGAGCGGCTCGGGCTGCCCGTGTGCGAAGACCTCTGGAACGACAAGGACTTCTGGCGCGCCCGCCGGCTCTACCGCGACGACCCGGGCGAGACGCTCGTGAAGCGCGGCGCGACACTCGTCGTCACGATCTCCGCGTCGCCCTTCTCGGAAGGAAAGCCGAACCTCAGGCGCCGGATGCTCGCCCGCTACGCGCGCGACGGCCGGGTTCCGGTAGCGTCGCTCAACCTCGTGGGAGGCAACGACGAGCTGGTGTTCGACGGCGGGTCGATGGTGCTCGACGGCCGCGGGCGCATCGCCGCCCGGGCCGCGCTCTTCGAGGAGGATTTCCTGGTCGTGGACGTCTTCCGCGACGGCAGGACGCCCGCGCGCATCGTCCGCGTCTCGGGCGCCGAGGCCCGCGATCTCCCGGACGACGCGAGCGGCGATCCCAACGAGTCGCTCCGGCGCGCGCTCGTCCTCGGCATCCGCGATTACGCGGGCAAATGCGGCTTCCGGTCGGCTGTCCTCGGCCTCTCGGGCGGGATCGACTCCGCGCTCGTCGCCGCTCTCGCCGTCGAGGCCCTGGGCGCCGGGAACGTGACGGGTCTCGCGATGCCGTCGCCGTACTCCTCCGAGGGCTCGGTCGCGGACGCGCGCTCGCTCGCCGCGAATCTCGGCATCCGCTTCGACGTCCTTTCGATCGGCCCGCTCTTCGAGGACGCGCGCCGGACGCTCGCGCCCCTCTTCGGCGGGCTCGAGGAGGACGTCACCGAGGAGAACGTGCAGTCGCGCCTCCGGGGGATGCTCCTCATGGCCGTGTCCAACAAGAAGGGGCCTCTCGTGCTCACGACGGGGAACAAGAGCGAGCTCGCGGTGGGCTATTGCACGCTGTACGGTGACATGTGCGGTGGCCTCGCCCCGATCTCGGACCTCCCGAAGATGCGTGTCTACGCTCTCGCGCGGCACCTCAACGCGCGCGCCGGGCGCGCGCTCATACCCGAGGCTTCGCTCACGAAGGCGCCGTCCGCCGAGCTCCGGCCGGGTCAGACGGATCAGGATTCGCTGCCCCCTTATCCGCTCCTCGACGCGATCCTCGAGAATCTCGTGGAACGGAATCTCTCCCTCGCCGCCGCGGCGCGCCGGTCGGGCGCCCCGCTCGCGCTCGTGAGGAGGATCGCGATGCTGGTGGACCGGGCCGAGTACAAGCGCAACCAGGCGGCGCCCGGCCTGAAGGTCTCCGAGAAGGCCTTCGGGAGCGGTCGCCGGATTCCCATCGCGCAGAGGACGCCGCTCTGAGGGCCGCCGCCCCGGACCCGATTCCGCGCTACCCCTGGAAGGAGATTCCGGGGTCGTCGCACATGATCCTCCTCGAGAAGGTGCTCGCGCGGGGGAGCGGTCTCGCGGTTCTCGATCTCGGCTTCGGGGCGGGCCTGTTGGCGCGGCGCATCCGCCAGGCGTGCCGGTACCTCGCGGGCGTCGAGCTCGATCCCGAGGCGGCGCAGGAAGGCGCGCGCTACTTCGACCAGCCGCTGATCGGCGACCTCCTCGAAGGGATTTCCGGGCCGTGGAGGGAGCCGTTCGACGTCATCGTCGCGGGCGACGTCCTCGAGCACCTGCCGCGCCCGGAGCTCCTTCTCTCGGCCATGCGACCGCTCCTGAAAACCGACGGGGTGCTCCTGCTTTCCCTCCCGAACGTCGCGAACGCCACGGTTCGGTTCAGCCTTCTCTTCGGCCGGTTCACGTACGCGCCTCGCGGGATCCTCGACCGCACGCACATGCGTTTCTTCACGCGGGCGACCGGGCGGGACCTCCTCGAGGAGAACGGCTTTCGCGTCGTGTCGATCGACGCGACCGCGATGCCCCTCGAGCTCGCCGTGCCCGCCCTCGGCAGACCTCCTTTCGCGGGGCCGGCCCGCGCCGCGGCGCTTTCGGCCGCGCGGCTCTGGCCGACGCTCCTCGGCTATCAGTTCGTCTACGAGGCGCGGCCGGCATGACGGTGACGCGCGAGGTTCCCGTTTTCCGGACGCAGCCCGCGCCCGCTGGCGCTGAGACGGGGCGCGGGGTCGAGCTTTCGATCGTCATTCCCGCTTTCAACGAAGAGGAGCGGCTGCCGGCTTCCCTCGGTGCGATCTCGGCCTATCTGGCCGCCCGCCCGTCCGCGCCCCGCGTCGAGGTGCTCGTCGTCGACGACGGCTCCGCCGACGCGACGGCCGCGCGCGCCGAGGATGCGGGGCGCCGCCACGGCCTCGACCTGCGGGTCCTTCGCCTCCCGAAGAACTCCGGCAAGGGCTTCGCCGTGCGCGCGGGCTGCCTCGAGGCCGAGGGACGCTCCGTTCTCGTCACCGACGCGGACCTTTCGACTCCCATCTACGAGTGGGAGAAGCTCGCCGCCGCGAACGCGCCCGTCGCGATCGGGTCGCGCGCCCTCGACGAGTCGCTCGTGAAGGAAAAACAGACGCTTTACCGCATTGCGATGGGCAAGCTCTTCAACCGGCTCGTCCGCCTCGTGGCGGTACCCGGCATCCACGACACGCAGTGCGGCTTCAAGCTCTTCTCGCGCGAGGCGGCCCGCGAAATCTTCTCGCGCGCGAAGGTGGACCGGTTCGCCTACGACGTCGAGGCGCTTCTCCTCGCGCGGCAGCTCGGCTACGCGATCGCGGAGATCCCCGTTCTCTGGTTCAACTCGAAAGACTCGCGCGTCACGCTTTTCGGAGGCGCGCAGGCCTACTGGGACGTCCTGCGCATCCGTTTCCAGACTGCAGAGACTCCGCGAAGAAAGCCATGACGCTCGCCCGGGTCTTCCGGAATCGCCTCGTCCGGAGTTGGACCATGGTCAATGACCATGGTACGATCCGGCTATGTCCGCCGAACCGACCCTCGCCATCTCCCGCTTCAAGGCCACCTGCCTCGCCGTCCTCGAAGAAGTGCGGCGCACGGGCCGTCCCGTCACCGTGACGCGTTTCGGCAAGCCTGTCGCGCGTGTCGTGCCGCCCGAGTCGGCCAGCAAGAAACGTCGCGTCCTCGGAGAGTACAAGGGCCGGGCAGAGATCGTGGGGGACATCATGTCGCCCGTTCTTCCGCCGGAGGCCTGGGAAGCGCTGAGGAAGTGAGGCTTCTCCTCGACACGCACATCTGGATATGGGGCCTCCTCACGCCGCACAAGCTCGGGCGCCGCGTCGCGCGGGAGCTCGCTTCCCTTCGAAACGAGATCTGGCTCTCGCCTGTCTCCGTCTGGGAGGCTCTGCTTCTGGCGGAGAACGGGCACATCAGGATCCCGGAAGGTCCACACCGCTTCTTCGAGGCCGCGGTCGCGGGGCGGAGTTATCAGCAGGCCGTATTCACGCACGAAGTCGCTTTCGAGAGCCGCCGGCTTGCACTCTCGACAGAGGATCCGGCGGACCGCTTCCTCGCCGCGACCGCGAAGGTCTACGGCCTCACGCTGGTCACCGCCGACGAGCGGCTGCTCGCGCTCCGCGAGATCGAGGTCTTACCTAATCGCTGACTAGTAAAGCGGAAACGCCGCGGTCAGCTCCTTGACCTTCCCTTTGACGCGCGCCTGGATGGCCACGTCCTCCGGCGCGTCGAGCACCTCGCCGATCCAGCCCGCGATCGTCTTCATCTCGGGCACGCCCATGCCGCGCGTCGTGACGGCGGGCGTCCCGATGCGGAGGCCCGACGTGACCATCGGCGGATTCGGGTCGAACGGGATCGTGTTCTTGTTCACGGTGATCCCGGCGGCGTCAAGCGCCTTCTCGCAGACCTTCCCCGTGAGCCCCTTCTTTCCGACGTCGACGAGGAAGAGGTGGTTGTCCGTTCCGCCGGAGACGATCCGGAAGCCCTTCGCGGCCACGGCCTCCGAAAGCACGCGCGTGTTCTCCAGGACCTGCTTCTGGTACCTCGTGAAGTCCGGCTCCATCGCTTCCTTCAGCGCCACGGCCTTCGCCGCGATGACGTGCTCGAGCGGGCCGCCCTGCTGGCCCGGTAAAACGGCCCTGTCGACCTCCTTGGCCCACTCCGGGGTGCAGAGGATCAGCCCCGCGCGCGGGCCGCGAAGGGTCTTGTGCGTCGTCGTCGTGATGAAGTGGGCGTGCCCGACGGGGGACGGGTGGAGGCCTGCCACGATCAGGCCGGCG
>JAMQPJ010000091.1 GCA_023717585.1 Thermoanaerobaculia bacterium | reverse complement strand
CATGCTCTTTCACCCTCTAAGAATCTTTCCGGCTATCGCTATTCAATCGAATCGCACGTCGATCTCCTCGAAATACTGACCTTTCACGGAACCGTCTCGAGGGACCAGACGCCGACGCTTCACTCCGCCTGCGTGGCGTTTGGGATCCCCTCGCCCAAGAGCGAGGAGATGCACGGCTACGCCGTCGGCGACGCGTACCGCGAAGGGCGGCTCGGCGAGATCGCCGACTACTGCCGGAGAGACGTCGAGGCGACGGCCGCGCTGTACCGTCGCCTCGAGTCGACCCTGCTGCCGCTGTTCAGGAAGTAGCGCGCCTCTCGTTACCGCCAGCAGCTCTCGACGAAGAAGCCCCGTAAGTCGTAGTGGGCGGGAACCCACACGGCACCCGGAAACGGCGGGAAGACCCAGCCGAGGCCGCTGACGAAAAGGTAGCCGAGGCCCGGGCGAGTGGAATAGAAGCGGCTGCCGCCGTAAACGCGGAACGGCGAGACGTAGCGGGAGGCATGGAAGCGCCGGACGGGCGGTGCGTACGCGTGGCGGCCGGGTCCGCGGTACGCGTGCTCACGCGATTCCTGGCGCCCGTGCTCCCGAAACTCCTGCCGTCCGGGCTCGCGGCGCGCGAAGCCGCGCGATTCGCCGGCGCGGTCACGGCCGTGCTCCTGGGCCTCTGCCTTCGGGGCGAAGGACGCCAGGGCCGCGAGGGCCGCGGCGGACAGCGTCAAGTTGCGCATCAGGTTTCTCATGATCGGCCTCTCTTTCTGCCGTGGCCTTTCGCCCCGGACATCCGGAGAGGTGCAAGGCCGTGCCAGAGGCAACCCCGTGATCTCCCTCACCCGTCGCACGTTTTCGTGCCGCCCGGAGGGGACGCTGCACGTTTCCGTGACGCCGGATCAGGTCGGAGGGCGAGAGGAAGAAGAAAAAGAAGAAGAGCTTCTTAGAAAGGTGAAGAGGGTCACCGCAGCGGCGAGCGGTACGGCGACCAAGACAGTTCTGTTGAGGGCCCAGGCAGCCGCGACGTTTCCGTGGAGAAGCTGGTGGGCGGCCCTCAGGCTCCCGCAGCCCGGGCATGGCGCGCCCAGGACTGTCTTGAAAAGGCACGCCGGATAGAAGCCCGCGGTGGCGGGATCGAAGAAGAACAGAACGGCGATACAGGCGATGCCCGCGCACGCGAGAAAGGCCGCGGCTCGGGGCGGTAAGGCGCCCACTTACGCTACGCCTCTACGCCTCCAGGTCCTTCCGCGCGTTCTTCACGAGCAGGAAGCAGAGCCCCGCGAAGACGACCGCGCAGAGCACTTCGCCCGGAATCCCGTTCTTCAGGGCGGGATAGAACGCCTCGCCGAGGTCGAGCTTCTCGAGGAGCGTCGGCTTCTCCATGTGAAGGAATCGATCCCCGAAGAACGCCACGAACGCGATGAGCACCCCTCCGAGGGAGCCGCCCGCGACGAGGCCCGTCGAGTAGAGCATTCCCGAGGAGAGCTCACTCTCGTCCTTCTTGCTCCGCATCCTGTCGGCGAGGCCCTTCATCATTCCGCCGATGAAGATCGGGAAGGTCGTGGACAGCGGCAGGTAGGCGCCGACGGCCCACGAGAGCGCGTGCGCGCCGGCCATCTGAGCCATGAACGCGAGGAAGACGCCGACGAGGACGGGCGCCCACGGCAGGTTCTGCGCGAGGAGGCCCTTGATGATCGTGGCCATGAGCGTCGCCTGCGGCGCCGCGAGCCTCGCGCCCCCGATGCCGTGTGCCTGCCCGACCTCGCGGTACGTGGTGTCGAGGAGGAACAGCGTTCCTCCGATGACGAGCGTCGAGACGAGGACGCCGATGATGAATCCGATCTGCTGGCGGCGCGGGGTCGCGCCCACGAGGAAGCCGGTCTTCAGGTCCTGGGACGTCGCGCCGGCGTTCGCGGCCGCGATGCACACGAGCGCGCCGACGCACAGCGCAACCGACTGGTAGACGTCGCCGGTCCGACCGATCAGGACGAAGACCACGCACGTCCCCATGAGCGTGGCGATCGTCATGCCCGAAATCGGATTCGAGGAGGTGCCGATGATCCCGACGATGCGGGAGGAAACCGTCACGAAGAAGAAGCCGAAGACGACGACGAGGAGAGACATGACGAGAGAGCCCGGGAACGGCCCGTGCGGGAATCCGGGAAGAATCGCGATGAGCAGCGCGAGGACGATCGAGCCTCCGACGACGATTCCCATCCCGAGATCGTCTTCCGTGCGGATCTTCTTCGCGGCCCCGGCGCCCGCGCCGAAGGTCTTCACGGACTCCCGGAACGCTCCGACGATCGTCGGCAGCGTCTTGAGGAGCGTCATCACGCCGGCGCAGGCGACGGCCCCGGCCCCGATGTACCGCACGTACGCGTAGTAGATCCACTGGGCGTGCGTGTGCGTGGCCTTCCAGCCTTCCGAGTAGCCCAGCTGCGCCAGGGAATCGACGAGGCGCTGTTCGGGCACGAAAATCGAGATGAGCGGGATGAGCGCGAGCCAGGAAAGGACGCCTCCGGAGGCGAGCTCGCTGGCGATCTTCGGCCCGATGATGTAGCCGAGGCCGAGGTACTCGGGCGTCACGTCGCACGACAGCGTCGCGTCGGGGATCTTCCCGTCCTTCCCCGTCCGGAACCACGTCCCCGTCTCGCGCCAGAGGCCGAGGATGCCGTACAGGAACTTGTAGAGCATCGAGATGCCCACGCCGGCGAAGACCATCTTCGCGAGGTTTCCGCCTTTCTCGCCGGCGATGAGGACGTCGGCGCAGGCGACTCCTTCGGGATACTTCAGGTTCCCGTGCTCCTTCACGATCAGCGCTCTCCGGAGCGGAATCATGAAAAGGACGCCGAGCGTGCCCCCGATTGCCGCGAGGAGGAAGATGACCGAGTACTTGAAGTAGTCCGCGCCGTTCGAGAGGAAGAGGAGCGCGGGCACCGTGAAGACGACGCCCGCCGCGACCGATTCACCCGCGGAGCCGATCGTCTGGACGATGTTGTTTTCCAGAATCGTGGAATTTCCCAGCTTCTTGAAGACCGCGATCGAGAGGACCGCGATGGGCACCGATGCCGAAACGGTGAGCCCGGCGCGCAGCGCCAGGTAGACGGTTGCCGCGCCGAAAATGATGCCGAATAGCGATCCCAGGAGGACGGCCTTCAGCGTGAACTCCGGGACTTCCGCGTCCGCCGCGATGTACGGCTTGAAGTCCTGCCCGATGCCGGGTGCGCTCATCCGTCTGTCCTCCTCACGTCATCCGAAACCGCCGGGGAGTCTGCCATTCCCCGAGGCGCCTTGTCGACCGCGGCCGGGCGCGGGGGGCCTATACTCCACCCTGCTCGTACCCTCGCGATCCATTCCGGAATCATGGGTTCGAGTTGTCTCCCCAGGAGGGCCCCCCATGAACCCGAAGGTGCTCGTCCTCGCGGACGATCTGTTCTGGAAGACCAAGATCGAACACACGCTGAAGTCGGCACAGGCGACCGGCGTGTTCATCGACAAGTCGGACCAGCTCGAGGCCAAGGCCGACCCCCGCACGGTGGGCCTCGTCATCGTCGATCTCGCGCTTCGCGACGACCCGTTCTCGGCGATCGCGGCCCTCAAGAAGAACGCCAGGACGAAGACAATCGCGGTCGTGGGCTACTACGAGCACGTCCGCAAAGACCTGTTGGAAAAGGGCGGGAAGGCCGGATGCGACCAGGTCCTCCCGCGCGCGGCCTTCTCCCAGCACCTGGGCGACATCGTCATGAAGTACGCGCTCCCCGGCGGCTTCCGCGCGGAGGACGACGAGAAGGAACTGCCCGAGGAGTAGCTCCGCCGGTCAAAGCGAGGGCGTCACGATCTCCACACCCTCGACCAGGCCACGGAAGTGGCGTTCGTTGAAGGTGAGAATGACTTCTGCTCCGGCACGCACGGCGCAGCGCGCGATCACCGCGTCGTAGGTGCGTCCGCCGGCGATCGACTGCGCGGGGGCGTTTATCAAGAGCGCCCGATACGAAGCCGCGTCGAGTGCGACGAGGGGGTGCCCGAAGAGGTTCGCGTCGAGAAGCGCGAGCGCGTCATCTGGAGAGAGGCGGTGCGGCGCCGGCAGCCTCGTGAGCACCGCA
>JAMQPJ010000074.1 GCA_023717585.1 Thermoanaerobaculia bacterium | reverse complement strand
GGGTGAGCCGCTTCGTCTTGTCGAGGAGCTCGGCGGGAGGGAATGGGGCGAGCAGGAAATCGTTCACGCCGGGCACGAGGGCCTCTTCGAGGTGCGGCTCCCCCGCCGCCACGACGAGCATCATCGAGACCGTACGCCAGCAGGCCTGCTCGCGCAGCTTCCGGCAGGCAGCGACGCCTCCGTCGGGAGGGAAACCGCTTTCCAGGATGACGAGGTCCGGGACCTTTTCGGCCGGAATGCCGAGCAGGTCGTCCAGGCGCCCGGCGGAAACGACCGAATAGCCCGCCGTCTCGAGCACCCCGGCTGCCCCGCGCAGAAGCCCTGCCGGAGGGCCGGCGACCGCGACCTTCTTCTTCGCGAAGAGTCCCGAGCCGCGCGGGAAGGTGCCGGAGCTGTCCATCAGGAGCCGCCCTGCTTCACGGTCACGAAGCCTCGCGCGACCGCTTCCCCCACGGCATCGCGGACGACGCCCTCGAACTTCACCGTGTCGCCGAGCCGGCCGGCGATCGCGACGTCGATCGTGAGGACGTCTCCGGCGACGGGCAGCCGCTCGACCGAGAAATCGGAAATGCCGGCGAGAAAGCCCCTTCGGCCGAGCGCCGCGTCGCCGCCCTGAAGGAGCAAAGCCGACTGCGCCACGAGCTCGGCCAGCGCGGCCGCCGGAAATCCCGTCGCACGTACGGCCGCGGCATTGGCCGTCACGCACGCCCGCACGCGCCCGGCCGCGGGGCCGGTCCGTTCGACGACGCCGTCGGCGAAGCGGAACGGAAAGGCATGCGGCAGGGGCTGGAAGTCCACCTTTTCAGGCCGCCTTCTGGCGCACGAATTCGCACAGCGCGTTCACGGAGGCGAAGGCCGTGACGCCCACTTCTTCGTCCTGCACCTTGATGCCGAACTCCTTCTCGACGCCGAGCACGAGCTCGAGGGCGTCGATCGAGTCCAGACCCAGGCCGCCGTTCGCTTCGCCGAAAAGCGGCGCGTCGTCGGCGATCGTCGCGGGATCCATTTCGAGCTTGAGCTGCCGAACGATCAGCTCCTTGACTCTCTTCTTCAGGTCGTCTGACAAGAACTACTCCCTCCCCTTGTTGGCCGGAACCGCAGAGTATACGGGCGGCAAACCCGATCCTCCTTTCAGCCGACGAAACCGCCGTCGATGCGCACCGTCTGGCCCGTGAGGTACCCCGCACCGTCCGTGCACAGAAACGAGACGAACGGGGCGATGTCCTCCGGCCGGCCGAAGCGCTGCACCGGGACCCTCTTGAGGAAGTCCTCCCGGACCTCCTTCGTGAGGAACGAAATCATCTCGGTTTCGACGAATCCCGGGGCGACCGCGTTCACGGTGACGCCGAAGGCCCCGACCTCCGCCGCGAGCGACTTCGTGAAGGCGACGAGAGCGCCCTTCGCGGCGGAGTAGTTCGTCTGCCCGGCGCTCCCCGAGAACGCCGCGAGCGACGAGATGTTCACGATGCGGCCCCAGCGGCGCCGCAGCATCCCGCGCATGACCGCCTTCGTCATGCGGTAGGTGCCGCCGAGCGCGGTGTCGAGGACGAGATTCCAGTTCGCGTCGGGCATGAGCGCGAAGAGGCCGTTCTTCAGGACGGCGGCGTTGTTCACGAGCACGTCCACGCCCTCGCGCTCCTTGTCGAGTCGGTCGGCGAGGGCCGCGATGTCGACCGCGGACGTCACGTCCGCTTTCGCGGCTTCTGCGCTGCCTCCGGCCGCCCGGATCGCCTCGACGGCGGCCTCCGCTCCCGACGCGTCCGCTCGGTAGGTGAGAACGGCGTGATAGCCGTCGGCGGCGAGGCGTTCGCCGATGGCGCGGCCGATGCCTCGCGACGCGCCGCTGACGAGCGCGACTCGCTTCCGCGGAGGGTCGGGATTCGGAGAGATCATTTTGTTTCGAACCCTCGCGCCTCTCGTGACGCGGTGGCGGCGGCAGGGACGCGTTTCGGATTTTCTTCGAATGGGAAGAGGGGAGGGGGGGCCAGTTCCTTCGCGAACGCCTCAATCGAGTCTGGGTTCTCCAGCGCACCCGGGGGCGCCTGGGCGTCGCGAATGGTCCAGCGGACGAGCTTCGTCAGCACGTCGCCGGGACCGACCTCGGCGAAGCGGCGGAGTCCCGACTCACGCATCACCTTCAATGTAGGTCCGAAGAGAGACGGAAGAGAGATTTGCTTAGAAAGGACATCGGCGGCCTCCTCGGCGGACTGCACCCGGCGGCCCAGCATGGGAGCGAAGAGAGCCGACCGCGGCTGCGAGACGCTCACGCCCCTTTCTAAGAAACTTTGCAGGCCCCTGCAAGCTGGTTCAAGTCGAGTCGTGTGCATCGGGATCTTTATCTTCAGCAAATCTGTCTTCAGCGCCAACGGCCGAAACGCGTCGACCGCGGCGGCGACGAGCGCCTGTTCGCCCGAGAAAATGAACTGCGCCGCCGCGTTCTCGGTCGCGACCGCGAGCCGCGTGCGGTCGGGCGTCAGCGCCGCGAGCGTCGCCTCCACTGCCGGCCGCGCGAGCCCGACGACGTATGCCATGCCGCCATCCAGCTCCCCCCGCCGCGATGCCTCGGACATGAGGCGCTCGGCCTCGAGGAGGACGTCGAGCGCGGCCCATGTCTCCAGCGAGCCGGCCGCGACGAACGCGGCGTAGGTGCCGAGGCTGTAGCCGAGGGAGGCCCCGGGCTCGAGCCGATGGATGCGGCGCAGGGTCTCGAGCGCCGCGAGGGAGACCGCGAAGACGCCGACCTGGGCCGGCAGATCGTCGTGAAGCGACGGTGAACCCTCGCCGAAAAACGTGTCGGAGAGGCGAACTCCCGAACGCGCCGAGATTTCTTCGAACAGCGAAGACGCGAACTCGTAGCGGCGGGCCAGGGCCTCGCCCATCCCCGGTTTCTCGGACAGCTGACCCGGAAAAAGCGCAGCGAAGGTGGACGAGGACGCGGAGGCCTCCCGAACGACGAGCGTCGTCACGCCGCAACCCCTGATTTCTTCTTCTCTTCCTCTTTCTTCCCCTTCAAAGAAATCTTCTCTTCTTTCTCTTTCTCTTCTTTCTCTTCACTATTCGAAGAAATCTTCTCTTCTTCTTTCTCTCTCTTTCTTTCCAAAGGAATTCTCTCTTCGGCCCTCGCAGACGAAATCGGGGCGAACGCCCAGCGCTTCAGGAACCGCGCCCACCGCCCCCCGGTCCGCGTGCGCCCCGCGAAGTGGACGAGGCGCTGAACGACCGAGAGATCCGGCATGGCGGGATGCGCGTCGTCCAGCTCCCAGGGGTGGGCGTAGAGAACCGGCGGGACGCCCGCGGCAAGGGACCGGTCGATCGCGGCCACGACGCGGCTCTCGCGCGTCAGCCGCGCGCAGACGCCGCCGCCCCACATCGCGCGAAAGCCGAAGAACGTGCCCATGAGCGGCGGGACTTCCAGGATCGCCCCGGAGCCGGTTTCGAGCGTCACGGGGCGCGTCGGATTAGAGGGCTCCCCCACCGGCGGCGCGGTCGTGAGGGAGGAGTCGAGCGTGAAGCCCTCCTCGACGAGGACCGCGAACGCGGGATTCGAGGCGCTCTTGAGGGACCACTCGGGAGCGCGGAAGGATGTCACCGGCCTCCCGACGATGTCCTGCAAGTTGTCGCGGCTTTTCCCGAGGTCCTGACGGAACTCGGGCAGAGTCATTTCGAAAACCCTCCTGTGAACGTCGCCGTGGCAGCCGATCTCGTGGCCGGCGTCGGCGATCCTCCGGACGAGCGACGGGCTCTGGCGCGCGATCCAGCCGAGGACGAAAAACGTCGCCGTGGAGCCGGTCCCGTCGAGGAGCGCGAGCATGCGCTCGACGCC
>JAMQPJ010000026.1 GCA_023717585.1 Thermoanaerobaculia bacterium | reverse complement strand
GCGATGACGCGGCCCGCGCGGGCCACGGCCCTTCACGACGGCGTCGCCGCGCTCGTGGAGCACGCGACGGACCTCGCGGCGCGGAGGCCGAGCCCGCCGTGGCTGCAGAGACTGCGGACGGCCGGCGCGTCGGCGTTCGAGAAGCTCGGATTCCCCTCGACGAACGACGAGGACTGGCGTTTCACGAACCTGGCGCCTCTGGCCCGTACCGCGTTCGCGCTCTCGCCCGACACGGTCTCCCTCGCCGAGCGGACGGCGGCGCTCGAGTTGGAGGCGCGCCTCGGGCCGCTCGGGCTCTCCTCGCCGGAGCCCCGAATCGTGTTCGTGAACGGGCGGCGCCTGCGCCGCAACTTCGGCGCTCTCCCGCCGGGGGTGTATTTCGAACGTCTGAGGAACGTCCTCCAGACCTCGCCGGAGCGTGTCGAGCGCGCGCTCGTGTTTCGCGCCGCCGATGGAGATTCTTCGAGAGGATTCTTCGGATCTCTCGGCGACGCTTTTTTGGATGAAGGCGTCGTTTTCCAGGTTCCCGCGAATACCACCGTCGAAGAGCCCCTCTTCGTCCTCCACGTCTCGACTCCCCCCGGCTCCTCGGAATTGCCGCGAATGGTGCACACGCGGAATCTCTTCACTCTCGAAGAAAACTCTTCTGCAACCGTGGTCGAGGCGTTTCTGGGTGGAACCGGACCGTCCTTGATGAACTCCCGGACGGACGTCACGCTCGCTCGAAACGCCCGGCTGCAGCACGTCAAGCTCCAGCTCGAGGGCCCCGAGACGTTCCACGTCGGGCAGCTCGCGGTCGCCCATGCCGCCGGCGCGCACGCCGAGTCCCACGTCTTCTCCTTCGGCGGAAGGCTCGTCCGAAACGAGATTGCGATGACCCTCCTCGGCGAAGGCGCGGCAACCGGGCTCAACGGGCTCTTCTGCGCGGCATCCGGGCAGCACGTCGACTGCCACACGCTCATCGACCACGCCCTGCCCCGCGCTTCGAGCGTCGAGCTGTACAAGGGCGTCCTCGACGGCACCGGCCGCGGCGTCTTCGACGGCAAGATTCTCGTGCGTGCCGGCGCCGTCCGGACGGACGCGCGCCAGACGAACCGCAACCTCGTCCTCTCCGACACCGCTCTCGTCGACAGCAAGCCTCAGCTCGAGATCCACAACAACGACGTCCGCTGCACGCACGGCTCGACGACGGGGCGCCTCGACGCGGACGCCGTTTTCTACCTGCGCTCGCGCGGCCTGTCGCCCGAGGCGGCGCGGGCGCTCCTCACGTACGCGTTCGGCAGCGAGCTGATCGAGAAGGTGCCGTCCGCCGACGTGCGGGCCTTCCTCGAAAACCACCTGCGCGCCTGGCTGCCCGCGAACCTCGCAGCCCCGGAGTCCCGATGAGCAGCGCGACGAAAACCACCCAGCTCTCTCCCGATGTTCCCGAGACCCGTTCCCGCGCCTACGACGTGGAGCGCATCCGCTCCCAGTTCCCGATCCTCTGGCGCACGGTCCACGGCAGGCCGCTCGTGTATCTCGACAACGCGAATACCACCCAGAAGCCGCGCGTCGTCATCGACCGGGACCGCCGATACTACGAGGAAGAGAACGCGAACATCCACCGCGGCACGCACTGGCTCTCCGAGAAGGCCACCGAGGCCTACGAGAGCGGCCGGGCGAAGGTCGCCCGTTTCCTGGGGGCCGCGTCGCCGAAGGAGATCGTCTTCACGCGCGGCACGACGGAGGCGATCAATCTCGTCGCGTCGAGCTTTTCGCAGGCGTTCCTTCAGGCCGGCGACGAGATCCTCATCACCGGCCTCGAGCACCACTCGAACATCGTGCCCTGGCAGCTCGCGTGCGGGCGCACGGGCGCGAAGCTCGTCGTCGTGCCGATCACCGACGACGGCGAGGTGCCGGCGGGCGAATTCGAGAAACGCCTGACGCCGCGGACGAAGCTCGCGGCCGTATCGCACGTCTCGAACGCGCTCGGGACGATCAACCCGGTCAAGCCGTTCATCGCGCTCGCCCATGCGCGAAACGTGCCCGTCCTCGTGGACGGCGCGCAGGCCGCCCCGCATCTGCCGATCGACGTGAAGGACCTCGGTTGCGATTTCTACGCCGTCTCGGCGCACAAGATGTACGGCCCGACGGGAATCGGCGCGCTCTACGGCAAGGAGGAATGGCTCGAGAAGCTGCCGCCGTACCAGGGAGGCGGCGACATGATCTCGTCCGTCACCTTCGAGAAGACGACGTACAACGAGCTGCCGTGGAAGTTCGAGGCGGGCACCGCGAACATCGCGGGCGGGATCGGCTTCGGCGTGGCGGTCGACTGGCTCTCCGGCGTGGGCCTCCCCGCGGTCGCCGCGCACGAGCACGAGCTTCTCGCGCAGGCCACCCGGAAGCTCTCGGCCCTTCCCGGGCTCACCATCGTGGGACGCGCGAAGGAGAAGGCGGCCGTGGTCTCCTTCGTCCTCGAAAACGTGCACCCGCACGACATCGGCACGATCCTCGACCGCGAAGGGATCGCGATCCGCACGGGCCAGCACTGCGCGCAGCCGGTCATGGACCGCTTCGGCATTCCGGCGACGGCCCGCGCGTCTTTCGCGCTCTACAACACGGGCGAAGAAGTCGATGCGCTCGTGGCCGGTCTGTCGAAGGTCTCGGAGATGTTCGGATGACGGATCTGCGCGACCTCTACCAGGAGGTCATCCTCGATCACAACAAGTCCCCGCACAACTATCGGGAGATGGCGGACGCGTCGCGGATCGCGCTCGGACACAATCCGCTCTGCGGCGACAAGCTGAAGCTCTACGTGAGGATCGAGGACGACCGGATCGCCGACGTGGCGTTCCAGGGCTCGGGCTGCGCGATCTCCAAGGCGTCCGCTTCGATCATGACGGACTCCGTCAAGGGAACGACGCTCGCCGAGGCCGAGGCGCTGCATGGAAAGTTCCACGACCTCCTCACCGGGCCGCCGGACGTCAAGGCCGACGGCGCCGGCCTCGGCAAGCTCGCCGTCTTCTCGGGCGTGCGCGAGTTTCCCGCCCGCGTCAAGTGCGCCACGCTCGCGTGGCACACGCTGGAGTCGGCGCTGAAGAACCAGCAAGAAGTCGCGAAAACGGAGTAGGAAGAGAAAAGACAAAGATATGGCTGAAAAGAAAGAACAAAGAGAAGAGAAGATCTTCTTAGAAGGTAATACGGCCATTGGCACAGCCGAGGCGGACGCGGCGCCGCCCGTGCAACCTGCTTCGGCCCCTGACGTGCTTTCTAAGCAATCCGAGTCTCTTTCTTCCTCTTCCTCTCCCTCTTCCTCATCCGCCCTCTCCTCCCCGAACCCTCTCGAGCAGAAGGTCATCGACGAGGCGCTCAAAAAGTGCTTCGACCCCGAGATCCCGGTGAACATCTGGGAGTTGGGGCTGATCTACTCCGTTTCCGTCTCGCCCGAAGGCGCGGCCGACGTGAAGATGACGCTGACGGCGCCCGCGTGCCCCGTCGCGGGATCCCTTCCGGGCGAGGTCGAGCAGAAGATCAAGGCCGTCCCAGGCATCACGGACGAGAAAGTCGAGCTCGTCTGGGAGCCTCCCTGGACCGCGGAGATGATGTCGCGCGTCGCGCGCGTGATGCTCGGGATGTAGGGGTCATGCTCGGGACGTAAGCCGCGGGTCCTCCGTCCGGTGGCGCTGTGAGAGCAGCCATCCCGTCCCGAAGGCGATCGAAGAGCCGAGGAGCGAGTACCAGGGCCACGCGATCATCTTTCCGAGCGGGAACGGGACGAAGTCCTTCGAGCCCAGCCACAGAACGAACATGAAGATGGCGGACGTCGCGATGCCGATCATCGCGTCCGTCTGCGTCGCCTTCCTCGCCCAGAGCGCGAGGAGGAAGCCGCCGAGGAGTCCGCCCGCCGTCACGCTTGCGAGGCCGAGCGCGACCTGGACGGCCGGGACGCTCTGCGGCAGGCGCGAGAACCCGACGGCGAGGCCGGCGAGGACGATCGTCCAGAACAGCGTGAGCAGCTTCCCGAGGACGAGGCCGCGTCTCCCTTCCACGTGCTTCCTGCCGAGCAGCGGGGCCACGATGTCGAGCGCGAGCGCGGAGGCGAGGGAGTTGAGCGCCGAGGACTCCGAGCACATCGCCGCCGAGAAGATCCCGGCCACGAGATAGGCCGAGACGAACGGCGGCAGGCTCGTCACGATGAACGTCGGGAAGATCGCGTCGCTGGACGGGAAGCCCCCCGGTCCCACGACCCGGCCCCCGTAGAACGCGAAGAGACCGACCCCGAGCGCGAGAAACAGCGCGAACTGCAGGATCACGAGGACGCCGCTTCCGATGAGCGCCTTCTGTGCGTCGCGCAGGCCCCGGCAGGCAAGCAACCTCTGCACGATCAGCTGATCGGCGCCGTGGGACGCCATGGCGAGGACCCCTCCTCCGATGAGACCGGCGAAGAGTGTGTAGGGCTCGGAAAGATTCTTTGAAAGGTTAAGAAGGCGAACCGGCTGCCCAAGCTCCATGCACCTTCTAAGAATCTCTTCCCATCCCCGGAATCCCCCTCCGAAAGCACTGAGAAGAACCCACAGGGCCATCAGCGCCCCCGAGAGGTACACGAAGACCTGAATGAGGTCGATCCAGATGACGGCCTTGATGCCGCCGACGTACGTGTAGAGCGCCGTCGCGGCCGCGAGAAGCAGGATCGCGATCCACACGGGGATGCCGAGGATCAGGGCGATCGGGATCGCCGGCACGGCGAGACGCACGCTCGCCGCCATGACGCGCGTGACCATGAAGATGACCGACGTGAAGCGCCGCGCGCCGACGCCGAAGCGCCGCTCGAGGAGCGCGTAGGCCGTCGTGATCTCGCCGTGGAAGTAGCCCGGCAGGAGTAGGAACGACACGGCAATGCGCCCGACGAGGTACCCGAACGCGAGCTGCAGGAACGTGAAGCCGGTTCGATAGGCGTCGCCGGGAACCGAAAGGAACGTCAGAGCCGAGGTCTCGGTCGCGACGATGGACGCCATGACGGCTCCCCAGGGCATCGCGTGGCCGCCGAGGAAGTAGTCCTTCGCGTCCTTCTGGCCCTTTCCGAGCCAGGCGCCGAGCACGTTGATGCCGGCCAGATACAGAGCGATCGCGATGAGCGTCGGCAGCCCGAGCGAAATCCCCTCCATGTGGGCGGGATGATCACACAGGGGCCTCTCCCGTTCTCTCTTTCGCTTAAGCTCGCGGCGTGGTCCCGAAGGTCGAACGCAACCGGCTCCTTCAGGAGCTCGCCGCGTTCTGCGCGGAGCACCCGGTGGACGAGAAGATCCTCCTCGTCCCCTCGTTCCCGGTCGGCACGCAGATCCTCGACGCCCTCGCGCGCTCCGGCTGCCCGCACCTGAACCTCCGGCCGGCGACCGTGTTCTCGCTCGCGAACCGGGTGGCGGGCCCCGCGCTCGCGGCCGAGGGCAAGCGCCTCCTGTCCCGCGCGCAGCTCCTCGCGGTCGTCGAGACGGCGTGCGACGAAGTGCTCGAGCACGATTCCTACTTCGGAACGCTGCGCAAGAGCGTGGGCCTCCACCGCGCGCTTCACCGCACGCTCGACGAGCTGCGCCGCGCCGGTGTGACGCCCGCGGCGTTGCCCGCCTCGGCTTTCGAGGACGCGCGCAAGGCGCGGGAGCTCTCGGCGCTCGCGCGCGCTTTCGAGGCGTCGTTGGCGCGTCTCGGCGCGACCGATTCCGCCGACGTCCTGCGGCGCGCGACAGCCGTTTGCGCACGGGCGCGCCCCCTCGGATCGCCCTCTGTCCTCCGCCCGGCGGGTCTCGACCTGGCGCCTCTCGAGGAGAGTTTCCTCGCGGCCTTCGCGCCGTCGATCGTTCCCCTCGCCGAGGACGCCTTCGATCCTGCGCGCCTCTCAGCCTCTCGTGAGTTCGTCCACGCGCTCAGCGAGGAGAACGAGGTCCGCGCCGTCTTCCGCCGGATCCTCGACGAGGGCCTCTCGTGGGACGACGTCGAGATCGCCTTCGACGACGACGCGACGTTTCGCCCGCTCGTCCACGAGCTCGCGGCGCAATACGGCGTTCCCTGCACTCTCGCGGACGGTGTCCCGGTGACGTACACGCGTCCCGGGCAGGGAATCCTCGACGTCCTCGACTGGATCGCCCGCGATTTTCACGCCGCGGCGCTCGAGCGCCTTCTCGCCGACGGCCGCGCCGAGCTCGGTCCGTTCCAGCCCCCGGGCAGCCGGATCGGCGGTGTGCGGGCGGCCCGCCTCCTGCGCCGGGCGCGGGTCGTCGCGGGTGCCGCGCGCTACGCGCCGCGGCTCGACGCGCTCGTCGAGAAAGAGCGCTCTTCCGGCGCCGCCGAAGCGGCCGATGGGCCTTCGCAAGCGGCCCGCGCCGAGCGGCTCGCCGCCGCCGAAACGCTGCGCTCCTTCGTGGGCCGGCTGCTCGCGAGCCTGCCGCCCGTCTCCCGAGGCGCGATGTCCCTGCCCGCCCTCGCCGGCGCCTCCGGGAACGTCGTC
>JAMQPJ010000016.1 GCA_023717585.1 Thermoanaerobaculia bacterium | reverse complement strand
GCCGATGTTTTTTCGGGTGTCGGGGGTCAAAACGGCCTGTGTCCCCTGTCTTAGTAGGTGAAGGGCAGGAGAAACGCATACCTGTCCGGCGGCGAGGTAGGAGGACGTAATGGACTTTCTTTTTGCTCTTTTCGAGGTCTTCGGGTTCTTCGGTTCGAGCGAGGATTCCCCGAGTCGCGGCCATCGGTCTGGCAGCTCATCGCTGGGAAATGGCCCGATTGGAACGGGAAATGGCCCCATCGGAATGGGGAACGGCCCCATCGGTTGAGTCGCGGTCGACATGACGGGTTCCGAATAGCGCCAGGATCGGCGTCCAGAATTCCTTGTATTTGAAAGGAGTATCGACGTGCTGAGAAGTCACCTGCCGAAAGAAGAGCCGGCTGGCGACGTCACGCTGTCGTTGATGCTCCATGCGCCGCACCCGGTCGTCGTCGCGAATGCGAGCGAGCCGGGGAAAGTCCTCCTGCACCTCGAAATCCGCAACAAGACGCTGCAAGCATGGGAGGGGTCCACGGAAGCCGGTCCCCTTCTCGAGCTGGTCCTCCTCGACGCGGAAGGCCGCGAGCGCTCCCGGCAGACGCGCCAGTGCCGGATGCTCGCTTATCCCACCCGCCTGGAGCCCGGGCGGGGATTCAACCTCCCCCTCTTCTTCAACCTGCCCGGGCTCTCTTCTTCCGGCGAGGACTTCCGCGTCGAGGTCCGCCTCGTTCCCGGCCGCGAAGTCCTCACCGGCCACCTCCGCGTCGAACCGCGCTGACGCGCGGTCGCTCCGCCTTCCCGCCGTCGTTTGACGGGCGGGTCGCCGTTCGACATCATTCGGCTCCGTGAACGCTGCGGAAAAATCCGTCTCCACGCTCATCGGCATACCCACGCAGCGGCCGACCTCCTGGTGGCTCGAGACGCTTCGCAAACGCGCCGAGAGAATGTACGACGAGCATCTCGACCTGTCGAAGCCCGTCGCATTCGAGTCGGAAGACGAGCGCCGCGCCTGCATCAAGTTCTTCAACGCGGCATACCGGGCCGAGGAGTCGGGGAAGGCCGGCGCGCACAAGCTCGCCGAGGAGGTCCGCCCCTGGGATCCCGACCTCGCCGAATGCCTCGTGCTGTACGGAAACGAGGAAGGCTGGCACCGCGAGCTTCTAGACGAGTTCCTCGCACACATCGGCGGCGGCGTGACCGCCATGGGCCGGATGACGAAGACGTTCTACGACGTCTACGGAAAGGCCGAGCGCCTGGAGTCGATCATGCTCACGAACCTCATGTTCGAGACGATCGGGGCCACGACGTACCGGCTTTCGCTCCGCCGCGTCAAGCAGCCGCTGGCGCGGCAGGTTCTCGTCATCCTGACCCGCGACGAGTCCTTCCACGTGCCGCTCAACGTGCACTTCATCCGCGAGATCCTGAAGCACCATCCGGAGAGGAGCCGCGCGCGCCTGAAGGCCATTTACCAGGCGGTGTTTCACTCGCTCATCCTCCTGTCGCTGGCCAGCCGCAAGGTGGCGCAGCCGTTCGACCGGGTGACATGGAAGGAGCTGACGTCGGCCTACGTCGAGAATCTCGGACGCCTCTTCGTGAACGAGCCCGACCTCGACTTCCAGCCGCCCCGGCATCTGCTCGCAGCCTTCGGCATGACGCGCGGGGGCTTGCGGAGCGCCGGAGAGCCGGACTCGATCAGCGTCGCCGCGGCGGAGGCGGCCGCGCGACGCGAAGACGTCCAGGTCACGCCGCTCTAGCGTGACGCCGCGCTCGTTGCCGGCGGCGCATGCGCCCGGAGGGGGGCCGGCGGCTCGCCCTTCCGGAGCCGGTAGGCGCCCGCGCGGAGCTCGCCCAGGTCCTGCGTCGCGCCGGCGGGCCAC
>JAMQPJ010000004.1 GCA_023717585.1 Thermoanaerobaculia bacterium | reverse complement strand
CTGCCGTTCGTCCTCCAGGCGGCGGTCGCGGCGTTGAAGGCGCGGCCGCTCGTAAACGCCTCCATCGTGGGCGACGACATCGTGCACCACCGCGAGGTGAACCTCGGCATCGCCGTCGCTCTCGACTGGGGGCTCATCGTGCCTGTCATCCGGCGCGCCGACGACCTCTCGCTCGTCGGCCTCGCGCGGGCCGCGAACGATCTGGCCTCGCGGGCGCGCGCCAAGAAGCTCGTGCCGGACGAGGTCGCGGGCGGGACGTTCACGGTCACGAACCACGGGTCCTTCGGCTCGCTCTTCGCGACGCCGGTCATCAACCAGCCGCAGGTCGCGATCATGGGCGTCGGGACGATCGAGAAGCGCGCGAAGGTCGTCGAGATGCCCGACGGCTCCGACTCGCTCGCGATCAAGACGATGGGCTACATCGCCCTCACGTTCGACCACCGGATCATCGACGGAGCCGAGGGCGACGCGTTCGTGAACGTCGTCAAGGCGACGCTCGAGAACGGGTCCTGGAGCGAACTGGAGTCTCTCGGCTAGAATCATCCATGCCCCGGTCGCTCGACGTCGTCTCGCTTCTCCCCGAAGGCCGCGTCTCGTGGGACGCGGCCTTCGCGCTTCAGAAGGAAGCCGAGGCGCGCGTGAAAGGGGGCGGACGCGAGACGCTCTTCCTTCTCGAGCACACGGACGTCGTCACGGCGGGCCGAAACGCCGACCTCGGCGAGCTGCTCGTCGCGGAGGATCTCCTTCTGCAGCGGGGCGTCCAGCTTCGGATCACGGACCGAGGCGGCAAGCTCACGTTCCACGGCCCCGGCCAGCTCGTCGCGTACCCGGTCCTCGACCTCTCGCGGGGAAAAAGGCGCGACGTGCGGCGGTACGTGCGCGACCTCGAGGAGGTGCTCATCCGCACCGCGGCCGAATTTGGCGTCGCGGCGGCGCGCAGCGCCCGGCCGGAGCGCCGGGCCTCGGTTTGGGTGGGCAACGACAAGCTCGCGGCGATCGGCGTCCACCTGTCGCGCTGGGTCACGACCCACGGCGCCGCCCTGAACGTCGCGACGGACCTGGCAAGGTTTTCGCTCTTCATTCCGTGCGGGATCGCCGACGGCGGCGTGACGTCCCTTTCGAGGGAGAACCCGGGAAAGCCGCCGCCGGCGCTGCCGCAGGTCGCAGAATGCTTCGTGAGCCACTTTCTCGAGGTCTTCGAAAGGGAGAAGGGTGAATCGCCATGACGGCACCTGGAAGCCGGGGGATCTACGAGCTTCTGACCGCGCGCATCGCGCCGTACACCGGAGAGGGCGAAACGCTGTCGTTCGACCGGATCGTCCGCGCTCCGGTGGACGACGAGACCGTCGGTCTCGTCGCGCAGGCCCTCGTCGACGCCGACGCCGACACGCGCCGGGCCGGCCTTTTCGTCTTCGCGGGCCTTCAGGACGACACGCCGGTCCGTCTCGACCCGTTCCGGCCGCTCGCCGGGAAGGTCCGGGATCTCCTCCTCGATGTCGAGCCCGCGGTGCGGTGCGACGCTCTCATGGCGTTCGCCTACTTCGACCCCGAGGATCTCCACGTGGCCGTGCGCGAGTTCCTCACGGACCCCAACGGCCGCAACCGCCTGCAGGCCGTGCGGATTCTCGACGTCGAATGCAGCCTGAAGAACGTTCCCACGCTCCTCACCCTCGGCGTGGACCCGTACCACGAGGGCGCCGGAGACCTCGCGGACGCGCGCGAATGGCTCGTCGTCCGCGAGGCCGCGCGCGCCGCCGTCGAGCACACGGTGGCCCTCCGCTTCCCCGCGCCCCTGGAGGAGGAGGAGGTGGAAGGGGTTCGCTGCGTCTACCACGCATGGGACCCCGTGTGGCAGTGGGCGGCCCGGGAAGGGATCAGGGGGCGCGGCTAGGCCGTCACCTCGGCCAGAGCCACCCGAAGAAGCCCGCCGTCAGGAGCGCGTAGATCAGGCCGTCGATCGTGCTCCGGATCGTCGTCCCCCAGGACTTCTTGTACCAGATCGATGCCTGCCAGAGCGCCAGACTGTAGCCATAGAACGCCGTCGCGCCCGCGAAGCGGAAGACCTTGAGGTAGTGCGCCCCGGGACCGAGGGCGCGTCCGGAAATGTACGCCGCCGTGATGCTGATGAGGATCGCGTACAAGAACCAGAGCCCGAGCTGCGAGCCCATGCCCGTGTAGGGGCCGTAGACCGTCATCATCGCGCGGGGGCCGGCCTTGAACTTCTCCTGGAAGGAGGGTTCCTTGAATGCCGCGTGGCTCGTCGGGCACGGGACCATGTAATCCCCGGGCGGGATGTCGAGCTTGCGGACCGCCGCCATGAACTCGTCTTCGGCCGGGAGCTTCTTGTAGTCGGCGGAGTGGTAACCGAGGAACATGTGGATGATCGAGCTGGCGACGAACACGGCGACGGCCGACAGAAGGATCGGGAGCCAGAGCGACGCGATGGACACCATCGGGGCCTCCTCGTTTCGAGGTCGTTTCTCCGGCGGATCCTAACCCGTCCCGGTACACTCGTTTCGTGAGCGCCACCCCCCGCCCGCTCTACGGAATCACGCCCCGGCCGGAGTGGCTGAAGGTGCGTGTGCACGACAACGAGCTGTCGCGAGGCATCGCGGCCCTCGTGGCGGAGAAGCACCTCAACACGGTCTGCCAGGAAGCGCGTTGCCCGAATCTCTTCGAGTGCTGGGGCGTCGAAAAGACCGCCACCTTCATGCTCATGGGCGACGTCTGCACGCGGCGCTGCGGCTTCTGCGCGGTCAGCCAGGGGGCCGGGAGGCCGCTCGACCCGGCGGAGCCGCGGCACGTGGCCGAGGCCGTGAAGACGCTCGGGGTCCGGCACGCGGTCGTGACGTCCGTGAACCGCGACGAGCTGCCCGACGGCGGTGCCGCGCACTTCGCCGCCACGATCCGGGAGATCCGGACGCTCAACCCCGGCGTCACGGTCGAGGTCCTCATCCCGGATTTCCTCGGCAACGAAGCCGCGCTCTCTGCGGTCCTCGACGCCCGCCCGGAAGTCCTGAACCACAACACGGAAACCGTCGAGCGCCTTTACAAGCGCGTCCGGCCCGACGCGATCTATGCGCGATCGCTGGAGCTCCTGCGCCGGGCCGCGAAGAGGAGAGACGAAGAGAAGACGAGGATTTCGATGAAAGTGAAGAGCGGCATCATGGTCGGCCTGGGCGAGACGAGAGAGGAGCTGTCGAAGACTCTCCGCGACCTGCGCGCTTCCGGCGTCGAGGTCCTCACCGTGGGCCAGTACCTCCAGCCCCACGCCCGCCGCCTGCCCGTCGAGCGGTATTACACGCCCAATGAGTTCGAGGAGATCAAGCGGGAAGGCGAGGCGCTGGGGTTCGGGGTCGTCGAGTCAGGCCCGCTCGTCAGATCGAGCTACCACGCGAGGCGCGCTCTTCCCCCCTCTTCAACCTTCTAAGAGAATCTTCCCTCTTCTCTCAGCCGTCGTTCCCGATGGCCTCGACCGGGCAGGAATCCATGGCTTCCTGGCACTGGGCCTCTTCTTCAGGGGTTTCCGCCTGCTTCATCACGTACGAGAAGCCCTTGTCTTCCTGGCGCGTGAAATTGGCCGGGGCGGTGACGCGGCAGACGTCGCAGTCGATGCACTGGGTGTCGACGTAGAACTTCCCGGGCGCGTTTTCCTCGTAACGGTCGTCTTTGTTCGCCATCGCGGAGAAAGATAACATGCCGGAATCGGGACTCACTCATCAGGTTGCATCATTTTCGAGCCCATGACCGTACGCCGACTCCTCCCCCTTTTCCCGCTCCCGAACGTCCTCCTCCTTCCGGAGACGGACCTGCCCCTCCACGTCTTCGAGCCTCGCTATCAGGCCATGCTCTCGGACGTGCTTGCGGGCGAGCGCCTTCTCGGCATCCAGCTCCTGAATCCGGCGGGTCTCCCCGACGACGCGGGCCGGCCGGCGGTCTTCGAGGTGGGCTGCGCGGGCGAGGTCGTGGAGCACGAATCGCTCGAGGACGGCCGCTCGAACATCCTCCTGAGGGGAACGTTTCGGTACCGGATCGCCGGCGAGCCGGACACCCGAACGCCCTACCGGGTGGCCGAAGTCGTCCCTCTTCCGATACGCCCTCTTCCGGCGGCGGCGGGCGGCCGCTCCCGAAGGGATCTGAGACGGACCCTCGCGAAGAGCGTGGAGCGCCTCGCCGACTCCGTCGGTCGCGCGCACTCGCGCTCGCTGCCTCCTGAGCTTTCGGACGAAGGCTTCGTGAACGAGGCGCTCTCGCGTCTCGGGCTGGACGCCGAAGAAGGCTACCGTGTCCTCGTCATGGATCGCCTCGAAGAACGCTACGACTGGGCTCTCGCGCACATCGCCGGGGTCCAGAAGCGGCTCGACTTCCTCGCGCCGTTCCGGCGGCCCGAGCTCGACTCCCGCTGGAACTGAAGGAGAGTGGCCTCATGACGCATCCCATGACGACGACGACCTTCACGCTCGACGGCTACCGGGTGACCCGGAACCTCGGCGTCGTGCGCGGCATCACCGTGCGCTCGCGATCGATCTTCGGCACGATCGGGGGCTCGCTGCAGACGCTCGTCGGGGGAAACATCACGCTCTTCACCGAGCTCTGCGAGAAGACCCGGACCGAGGCCTTCGACATGATGCTCGGCCACGCCCGAGACATCGGCGCGAACGCGGTCGTCGGCGTGCGCTACGACGCGACGGAGGTCATGCAGGGCGTCACGGAAGTCCTTTGCTACGGCACCGCCGTGATCGTGGCCTCCGAGGGAACGGCGCCACCTCCCCCGCCGCTCCGCTGAGGCGAACGCGCCCGCGTCCGGGCTACGCCTTGGACGCCGGCATCGCGCGATCGTGCGCCCAGCTCTTGATGGCCTTGATCTGCTCGTCCATCGTCCGCGAGAGAGGAACCGTCGCCGTCAGCATCTTCGACATGTCGTCCTCGTTCAGCTTCCGCCCCTGGTTGAAGGCCTCGACCGCGGCGGATTGAACGGCGGCCTCGATCTCCGAGCCCACGAAGCCTCTCGTCGCCTTCGCCAGGAACACGACGTCGAAAAGGCTCGCATCGGACCCGACCTTCTTCAGGTGGACGTTGAAGATGGCCTTGCGCTCGTTCTCGTTCGGCAGGTCGAGGAAGAACACCTGGTCGAAACGGCCCTTGCGGATGATCTCGGCGGGCAGGAGATGGATGCGGTTCGCCGTGGCCGCCACGAACACGAGCCCCTGCTTCTCCTGCATCCAGGTGAGGAACGTCGAGAAAATGCGCCCGAGCGAGGCGTCGGCACCGGTACCGGCCTCCCGGCCGCCCGTGATCGCCATCTCGATCTCGTCGATCCAGAGGAGCGCGGGAGAAAGCGACTCCACCGTGCGGAGGGCGCGCTGAAACGTCTGCTCCGGATTGTCCGTGCCGAAGACGAGGTTCATGTCGAGGCGGAAGAGCGGCAGGTTCCAGAGGGCGGAGATCGCCTTGACGGAGAGCGACTTTCCGCAGCCCGACACCCCCATGAGAAGGATTCCCTTGGGCACCGGCATGCCGGCGTCGAGCGCCTCCTTCGTGAAGAGCTTCTTGCGCTTCACGAGCCACTCCTTGAGGTTTTCGAGGCCCCCGATGTCCGCGAGGGAGAAACGCGGCGGCACGAACTCGAGAACGCCGTCCTTGCGGGTCGCCTGCTCCTTCTCGGCGAGAACCTCGGAATAGGACTCCTCGTCGAAGACGGGCCGGCGCGAGAACACCCGCGACACGACGTGCTCGGTCTCGTCCTGCGTGAGCCCTTTCAATCCCATGGCGAGGCGTTTCGCGTCCTCGTCCGAGAGGCCCTTTTCGCCGAAGTAGCGCTTCCCGAGGTGCCCGAGGAGGAAGAGGATCTCGCTCTCGTCAGGAAGGTCGTAGTCGAGGACGTAGATTTCCTTTCTCAGGTCGTCTGGGATGACGAGGCGTGGAGAGACGAGGACGAGAAACCGGCCCTTGCCCTTGAGCGCCCGGTAGGCGTCCCGGAGCCGCCGCACGACCTCGGGTTTCGCGACGAAGGCGGTGAGGTCCTTCATCAGGAAGAACCCCGGCCCGGGCGCCGCGAGGATCGCGTCGAGCGCCTTCAGCGGGTCCGCCGTGTCGGGCCAGCGCTCTGTTCCCGCCACGATTCCGTCCACGCAGCTCCAGACGGCGAAGGGCACGGGCTTTTCGTAGAACTTCTGGGCGAGCGTGGCGATGGCGCGCTCGACGCGCCCTTCCTCCCAGGACACGACGTAGAGAAGCGGGTAGCCGCCCAGCAGGGCGCGCCGGATCCGCTCGGGCCCCCTGACGGCGACATCGCTCATTCCCGCGAATGTTACAGGCTCCGCTAAACTACACGGCCGTGAACCCGGAACATCTCGAACTCCTGCAGACGCCCGACTGGAACGAATGGCGGGCCGAACGGCCCGCGCTCACGCCGGACTTCACCGAGGTGCGCCTCAGCGGCGCCGATCTCTCGGGGAAAAACCTCTCCGGAGCAGACCTCTCGCGGTCGAAGTTCGAGGGGTGCAATCTCGAGGGCGCCTCGCTTTCACGCGCCCACTTCACGGGGGCGTCCTTGAACGGCTCGAACCTCAACCGGGCCGACCTCTCCGAGACGGACCTCGACTACCTGCTGTTCGAGCGCGTTTCGTTCATCGGCGCGATTTTTCGGAACTCGACGCTGAGAAGCGCCAGCGTGCGCGAATCGATCATGACGGCCGTGGACATGACCGGCGCGAAGCTGGACGGGACCGACTTCACGGCGACCGACTTCTCCTATGGCCGCCTCCTCTACGCGAATTTCCGGGGCGCGCAGCTCGACCGCTGCGTCTTCGAGGGCACGGACCTCACCCAGGCCGTCTTCGACGGCGTGACCTACCGGAAGGGCCGATTCGACAAGGCGAACCTGACGCTTTCGTTCTTCCGCGACGCGAAGCTCACGGGCACGTCGTTCAAGGGCGCCAAGCTCCAGCGCGCCGTTCTCCGCGGCGCCGAGGCGAACGGGGCCGACTTCACCGGGGCCGACCTCTCCGAGGCCGACTTCGAGCGCGTCGTGGCGCAGGCCGCGAACTTCACGGACGCCGTCATGCGGAAGACGAGCGCCCATCGCGCGGACTTCCGGAACGCGACCTTCATGAACGCGCAGCTCGAAGAGACCGACTTCACGGGGGCCTTTCTCGACAAGGTCGACCTCAGGACGCCGAAGATGCGGCTCCCCATCTTCACGGCGGCGCGGCTTCTCGAGGCCAACGGCGCCCGCGCGAACCTGCGCGGATCCAACTTCACGGAGGCGGACCTCTCCGGAGCCGACCTCGCGGAGGCGAATCTCGAAGGCT
>JAMQPJ010000687.1 GCA_023717585.1 Thermoanaerobaculia bacterium | reverse complement strand
GGGCTTCTGAAACTCTCCGTGAACGGCTGCGACTCCGGCTTCATCGACGTGACCATCCGGCTGCCCGCGGCGCCGCCTGCCGGCAGCGTCTACTACAAGTACGGCCCTACTGCGGCTGACTTGACGCCCCATTGGTACCCGTTCCCGGCGCAGATCAGCGGCGACACCGTGACGTTCCGGATCACCGACGGAGGCTTCGGAGACGATGACCTGACACGGAACGGTGCGATCAGCGATCCGGGCGGCGTCGCGATCCAGACCGGGCCTGCCCCGTTCTTCACCTCCCGCCTCGTGCCGATCGTCCTGGACGTAGATAACGGCAACGCTCATTACAGCTCCGAGCTCGTCGTGACCAACAACGGCACGAACCCTCAGGATCCCCCGCTTCGCGCCACCCTTCTCTACACCCCCTCACTCGGGAGCGGGGGTGGATCAGTGAACGAATCTTTCCCGCGCGGACCTGCCGTCATTCCGGACGTCATTGGCTGGCTTCGCGACAAGGGATTGCCGATCCCGACCTCCGGGGCGCAGGCCGGAACGCTCCTCGTCACCTTCGACGGCCTGCGCGACCCGGCGGGCGCGGCGGTGACCGCGCGCACGGCGGCGCTCACGGCCGCACCGCAACCCGAGGGGCGCGCGGGGCTTGCATATGCCGGCATCGACCCCGCGCATGGTGCGACAGGTTCGATGACCGTCCTCGGGCTGCGCTCGACGGCCGCGGACCGCTCGAACCTCGCGGTCTTCAACACGAGTGGCTCGCCGATTACGCTCAAGATCGCCGTGTTCTCCGGAACCGGAGACGGACGGAGCGCCGTCGTCGCGGCGGCGGAGACCCTTCCGCCCCACGGTTGGCGGCAGTTCGATCGGGTTCTGGACGCGGTCGGCTTTTCCGATGGATGGGCGGTGATCGAGCGGGTCTCGACGAGCGGCTCGTTCGGCGCCTATGGCGTCGTGAACGACAACGTCACGAACGACGGCTCCTTCATCCCGGCCGATCCCCCCGTCGCGCGCGACAGCCTGCGAATCCCGGTGCTGGTCGAGACGCCGACCTTTCAGAGCGAGCTGGTGCTCACCAACACTTCGCCCCAGCCCGCGATGCTCGCCCTGACGTACGTCGAATCGCTGGCGACGGCCGCCACACCGGGGCTTCAGGTTTTCCTCCTCCTGCCAGGAAGGACCCAGCAGATCATTCCGGACGCCATCGATTTCCTGCGGAGCTCTGGAGCATCGATTGGCCCGAGAGGAGCCGCGAGCTACGCCGGATCCCTGCTGATCGAAGCGTCGGCCACGTCGGCTTCCGGGTTGCACGCGGCGGCCCGCACGGCCGCCCTGTCCCCGGCGGGCGGGCAGTTTGGGCTCTTCACGCCCGCGGTCGCCGCGGACGAGGAGGCGGTCCAGGACGCGTGGGTCTACGGCCTGGTTTCCGACGACAGCCGACGCTCCAACGTCGCCGTCGTGCACGCGGGCCAACCCGGATCAGGGCCACTCGAGCTCACACTCCAGGTGTTCGTCGAGCAGGGACCGCTCGGACCGCCGGCGACGGTTCTCCTCGACCCGGGCGGCTGGAGACAGTTCAACGATTTCCTCCGCACCAAGGGCGTCGCCGGAAGCGGCTTCGTCCACGTCACAAGAACTCGAGGCACTGCTTCCTGGATCGCCTACGGCGTCGTCAACGACGGAGCCGGGCCGGGCCAGCGCACCGGCGACGGCGCGTACGTGCCGATGGAACGACGGTAAGTGTGACGCCCGTCTCACGGTCGTGAGAGAGGCGAGAGGAGAGCGTCGCGCCCTGCGTCTCCCAGTCAACAGGAGGCGCACGAACATGCGACAGACTCACTCGCTCCTCTCACTTCTCGCCGCGCTGGCTTCTCTTCTCGGGCCGGCCGCCTCGGCCGGTCAAACCACCGCCGACAACTTCGCCATCCCGGACATCTCGGAGCACAGTCCGGCAGCGGCCGCGATCCGGCGCTCGAACTCCAACGAGCTCCGTCTCTTCGCCGTCTCCAAGCAGGGCCTCTCCGAGCGCCACTTCCTGAGAGTGCCGGGGAAGCCCGATGACGGCTGGTTTTCCTGGAAGCACGAGGGGAAGCCGGACCCGATGGCGCAGGATCCGGCGAAATGGTGCCGTTTCCTGCCGATGACGTCGGGATGGGGCAGCGCGGGTCCCGATGTCTTCGGCTTCTTCGGCTTCCCGGGGGTTTCCGGGGACGAAAAAATCGGCATCGCGCACCTCACGTCGCGGAATATCGCGAGTCCTCCCTACGCGTTGGACTTCCAGTGGGAAGCGGCGCAGAACCCGCCCGGCGGCATTTTCCCCGAGCTCTTCAACCCGCGCACCGTCGTCTCAAATGACACGTCCCTTGAATTCGACGTCTTCGGAACGAACTCCGACGACGGGCGGCCGAGCGCGCACGGCAACACGCCCCTGCTTCGCCTTCACGGTCACAAGTCGGGGCCGGCGACCTGGAGCTTCACGGCGCAGAACCTCGGCCAGCCCAGGATCAACGGCTCATCGGCCAATGTCTCGCTGGGACCCCAGAGCACGGCGACGGCAATTCTCGGACAATCGGTCGGGCCCGCCGTGGTGCGCCACTTCGTCGTCGCCAAGGCCAGTCTCCCGGCCGAAGACCGCGTGACGTTCGCCACGGGCGATCTCGTCGGCGGGCCCTTCACGTGGGGAATCGATCTCGGTCTGCCGCGCGTCGGGCAGATGGTGGATGCTCCCCTCGTCGTCGCGTACGACTGGAAGGACTGCTCCAGCTGCCAGGCCAACTTCAAGCGCATCACGGTCTGGATCACCATGTTCGACCGGGACGCGGCGCGTCATACCCTCTGGGAGCGCCACTTCGACGCGAAGGCGAACGTCCCGTCCGATCCCAGGCAAATCGCGCAATGGAGCCCTTGGCAGACTTTCGGCTCGCCGGCCGGCCTTGACCCGAGGACTCCGTTTCGTCTGACGTCGGGTCTCGTCTGGTTCCAGGGAAGCACGATGCGCATCAACATGTTCGGCTACACCGACGGCGACGCCGCGGGGCCCGAGCGGATCGTGGAGTTCTACTGGCCCGGAAACGCGTGGTTCTGGGGAAACCCGTCTCTTCGAACGCCGCCGAGCGGGGCCGGCGTCCGCACGCTGAGCGCCTCGGTCCTGCAGAGCGCCGTGCCGAACCCTGCCTACACGCGTCTGTCCGTCTTCGCGCGTACCGGCGGCACCTCGAACCCGGGCACGACCGACGTCGGCCACGTCTGGGAGCTCTATGACGTCATCGAGAACGGCAAGGACTCGGGTTGGCGCTGGCTGGACCTCTCGTTCGAGTGTGTCACGAACGCGCCCTGCTCGATTCCCGTCGACACTCGATAGCACAGGAGCGCTCGCGACGGGTCAGAACACCTTCCCGAGGCGCGTCGCGAGCGTCGAGACCTTGACGTACCCGAAGAATCGACCGCTGCCCAGGAGCCCGAGGGCGCCGGGAACCTTCGTGAGGGGATCGTTCGAGTAGAGGGTCCCGAAGGCGCTCTTCGTGAATGCGTGGAAGGCGGCGTCGTAGGGGTACCACCACGGCATGGCCGGTGCGTCCCCGAGATCCATGCTGACGTGCTTGATGTTCACGAGCTCGTGGAGGCCGAACCCGGCATGGCTGCGGCCGAGCCCGGACTTCTTCACGCCGCCCCACGTCGCGGTCGGCTCGCCGAACGAGAACAGGTGGTCGTTGATCGTCACGGTTCCGGCGTGCAGCTCCTCCGCGAACCGGCGCGCCGTGCGGCGCGAGCGCGTCCAGCCCGAAGCGGTGAGACCGAACGTGGAGTCGTTCGCGAGCCGGATGCCTTCGTCGAGAGAATCCACCGCCATGACGGGCAGGAGGGGACCGAACGTCTCGTCGCACATCGCGTGCATCGCGTGGTCGACGCCCGTGAGGACGGTGGGAGGGAACCACCAGCCCTTCGCCCGCGGGCGCTCCCCTCCCACGAGGATCCTCGCGCCTTTCGAGACGGCGTCCCGGAGGTGCGCTTCGACGAGATCCCTCTGGCCGGAAACCGTGAGGGGACCCATGTCGGTGGTCGTCGAGAGGGGGTCGCCGAGCCGGAGCATCTTCGTCCGCGCCACGATCTTCGAAAGCAGTTCGTCGGCGACTTCCTTCACGACGTAGACGCGCTCGACGGAGCCGCACGTCTGGCCCGCGTTCACGAACGCGCCCCAGACGAGCCCCGCGGCGGTCCGGTCGAGATCCGCGTCGGCCGCCACCACGGCGGCGTCCTTGCCGCCGAGCTCCAAGACGACCCCCGTCAGATTCTTCGCGGCGCGCTGCATGACCTCGACGCCGGTCGAAACGGAGCCCGTGAAGAGCACCTTCGCGATGCCGGGGTGCTCGACGAGGACGTTCGTGTCGGCGCCCGCCACGGTCACGACGTTCACGACGCCGGGCGGCAGGCCCGCGCGCCGGCACAGGTCCCCGACCGCGAGGCCCGTCAGCGCCGTGACGGACGCGGGCTTCAGGACGACGGTGTTGCCCGCCGCGAGGCAGGCCGCGATCTCGACGAACGGAATGCCGAACGGGAAGTTCCACGGCGTCACGACCGCGACGACGCCGAGCGGCTCGAAGCGGTAGCTCCCCTTCTTGTGCGCGAAGAGGATCTGGGCGTAGTCGATGGGCCGCTCGGCGAGGAGCTCGCCCGCGTGCCTGGAGAGATAGCGCAGCGTATCGGCGGCCGGCACGATGTCCACGGCACGCGCCTCGCCGACGGGCTTCCCCTGCTCGGTCGCGATGAGACGCGCGATGTCTTCATGTGCGCGCCGTACCTCCTCGAGGAGCCGTGCGAGATGCCGCTGCCGGTCGGCGACCGGCGTCTGCGACCAGGAGAGGAACGCCTTTCGGGCCGAGGCGACGGCCATCTCGATCTCGCGGGGGCCGGCGCGGAACACGTCCGCGAAGGCCTCCTCCGTCGCCGGGTTCACGGCCGCGACGGTCGCGCCCGTCTTCACGTCCTGGCCGTCGATGATCGGGGCGCTCGCGAAGGGAAACGGAGACTTCAAACCATGGCCCCGCGGGTGATGGCGTCCTTCTTCGTGCGCCAGAACGCCACGAGCTTCTGGACGTAGTCGGGGAAGGGCGGACAGGCGACGTCGAAGCGCGCGAGGTCCTTCTTGGCCTGCTTCGCGTCGTAATGGACCGGATGGTCGAAGTAGTCGAGCGACTGGACGGGCATCCCGAACGACTTCTGGACCTGTTTCGGCGTGAAGAGCAGCTTGGCGACGAAGAGCGGCACCGGCACGTAGAGGAAGGACTTGCCGAGAGCCTTCGCGAACATCTCCTCGATCTCGAACGCCGTCGCCGGGCTCGGGTCGGTCAGATGGTAGGTCTTTCCGATCGCCCCCGGCCACGTCGAGAGGCGGGCGATCGCCTCCAGCACGAAGTCCACGGGGACGAGGTTCACTTCCGCGTCGCCCGTCCCCACCTTGATGAAGGCGCCGGGGGACGGGAGCACGCCCATCGCGTTGAGCGAGTAATACGGCCCGTCGAACTTCGCCGTTTCTCCCGTCTTCGAATTGCCGACCACGATGCCGGGCCGGTAGATCGCCGCGGGAATCCGGCTCTCCTTCACGGCAACTTCCGCAAGAAACTTCGTCTCCTCGTAGTAATTCTTGAACTTCTGTCCGACATCGAGGTCCGTCTCGCGGTACGTCCCGACTGCGGTGCCCGACACGTAGGCCGTCGAGACGTAATCGAGGCGCTCGAAGGCGGGCGCGCCCGCCAGGAACTCGAGGACGTTCTTCGTGCCCTCGACGTTGATCCGGAGGCCCACGTCCCGCGCCACCGCGAGGTCGTAGACGGCGGCGAGGTGGACGCAGCCCGCGAGGTTCTTCAGGAGCACCCTCGCCTGCGACGCTGCGAGTCCGAGGCCGGGCGACGTGATGTCGCCGACGACGAGGCGGATCCGCCCCTTCGTGTGCGGGTGCGACGCCGCCAGGCCGACGACTTCGGCATCGGCGGCCTGGAGAAACTTCTCCTGGACGAGGCAATGGAACGTCGTGCCGGGCGCGAGCTCGAGGAGCCGGGGGATGAGGCGGGCGCCGATGAAGCCGGGGAACCCTGTGAAGAGGATCGTCCCGCCGGAGGGGCGTTCGGAGGCGGGCTTCCGGGACTTGCGGGTGGCCATTTGGGGGGAAGTCTACTGCCGCCAGAGGAAAGGGGGTGGTCGAGAAAGCGGTGCCGATCGCGTCCCGACGAACCTGGTGGGGTCAAGACCCGCCCCAGGACTGTCTTCCAAGGCAGGAGAAGACATGTCTCTGTTCGCTTTCCCACCTGTCCGGCGCCGGACATGGCTAGTGGCGGCTCTCCTGCCCCTTCTCGCGGCCGGCTGCCGGTCCCTGAACATCGAAATCCCCTCCTATTCCGTCCCCGGCGCACCGCCGGGCGGAGGTTTCGCCGCTGGCGTCGGGGAATCCGACCTGACACCGCCCCCCGGCATTCCCATGGGAGGCCATTCCATCGCGGGCTGGGTGGCCCGCGGACACTGGACGCGGCTCCACGCCCGCGCTTTCTTCTTCCGGGACGGGAAGGGCGGGACTGCCGCTCTCGTCTCCTGCGAGCTCTTCGCGATCCCGGCCGGCCTCCGGGCGAAAGTGGCCGAGCGCGCCGCTACGCGAGGCGTACCGATTGCCCCGGAGGGGCTGCTTCTGGCGGCCACTCACACGCACCACGGTCCCGGGAACTACATGTCCTCGAAGCTCTACAACGGCTTCGCGTCCCTGTGGCCCGGATTCCACCAGCCGCTTTTCGACTTTCTCGCGGAGCGGATCACCGACGCCGTCGTAATGGCTGCCGAGGACGCGCGGGAGAACGGGACTCGTCGCCACAGCGTCGCGCTTCACGCGAGCGCTCTCCCCGAGCTCCTCAGGAACCGCGCGATCGATGCATTCTTCCGCAACCCTGAAGCCGCGGGGCTCCTCCTTCCGCCGGCCTGCCCGACCCCGTGCGATCTCGCCGCCGTCCGCTATCGGGCCGTCGACCCGACGCTGACGGTGCTGGAGCTCCTTCGGGAGAGGAACGGCGCCCCGAAGCGCATCGGCCTCCTCGTCTTCCTCGCGGTACATTCCACTGCGCTCTCACACGAGAATCCGCTCTACGCGTCCGACTTCACGGGATGGGCGATGACGCGGCTTCAGCGCGCGGCAGAGGGAGGTGGATCGCCCGTCGTCGCCGGCTTCTTCAACGGCGCGGAAGGAGACGTCTCTCCGCGCTGGCTCCGGCAGGACAGGACGGACGCGGAGCGACTCGGCGCCCTACTCGCCGACGCCGTCGAGCGGACGCTGGAGTCTCCCGCGCGAAGCGACGGCGAGCCGACCGTGGAGGCCCTGTCCGAGGCCTTCCAGGTGAACCCGCCCGGGCCCGAGGCGCAAGGCCTGGCGCCGACCCCGGAGTTTGGGATCGGCTCGGTCGGAGGAGCGGAGGACGGACGCACCGCACTCGAGCACTTCGGCTGGCACTCGGGCGTGCGCGGCGCGCCCCGGGCGGGTCAGGGCGTGAAAGTGCCTGCTCTCGACCTTCCGACCATCCCGCTCCTGAAAGCCCTGAAGCTGACTCACCTCCTCGCCCCCGCTTCCGACTTTCCGTCGGACCTCCCGGTCTCGATCCTCCGGCTCGGGCCTCTCTCCATCGGAACCATCCCGGTCGAGATGACGACGGCGATGGGGCGCCGCCTCAGGGACTCGCTCCAGAAGCTCGAGGCTCCGCGCACCTTCGTCCTCGTCGGGCTCGCGAACGAGTACCTCTCCTACGTGACGACTCCGGAGGAGTACGACGCTCAGGAATACGAGGGAGCTTCTACGATGTTCGGTCCCCGGACGGGGCCGGTCATCGTGCGATTCCTCGAGATTCTTGCCGGAAGGAAGCCGCAGCGGCCCGCCACTGTTTCGGCCGTCCGCTTCCGGGCCGGCCCGCCTCCGCTCATGCCGTTCGGACCGGCGATGCCCGGCTTGCGCCGCGACTCGTTCGACGAGGGGCTCGAGACCTTGATGCCGGATGCGTCAGGGCGTCTCGCCGCGAGGTCGCCCCGCTTCGAATGGGAAGAGGAAGCCGCCGACGACTGGCAAGCCACCTCGCGGCGCATCACGATCCTGGAGGAGACGTCCTCCGGCTTCAGCCCACGCCGCGACGCGATGGGGATCGACGACGACCGCGGCGTCCGCTTCCTGACCGTTCTCGCCGACGGAACGCTTTCGAGGCGGCGGCGCTGGGGAGCCATCTGGCTGTTCCCGAATGAGGCGACTCTGGATTCGAGGCGACGCCATCTCTTCAGGGTCGAGCCGGTGAAGGGCGCGCCGGTCTGCTCGGCTCCGTTCAGCCTGGCGGCTCTCCCCGCCACGTCTCCACCGCCTCCGATTCAAAAAGGAGCGTGCCCGTGAGCTTCGAGAGATCGTTCGCCGCCGCTGTTGCTCTTGGGGTTTTCCTGGCCGGCAGCGTCCATGCGCGGCCCATGCCTACGCCAGGTCCCAAGCTGAAGCCCTTCGTCTTCGAGCCCGCCGTCCGCGAGCGCGCGACGCCCGTTTCGGGTCTCGCGAACATCTCGCTCGACAAGGAGCTGCTCGACTTCGGGAGAATCCCGAACGGGGGAAAGCTCACGCGGAAGATCGTCCTCGCGTACGCCGCGGGCGAGTTCCCGAGCCTCGCCTTCCGCGTCAAGAGCGATGCCCCCTTCCTCGTTACGCCCTCTTCCGGGCGCGTCGCGCGGGGCAAAACTCAGGACCTCTCCGTCAGGGTCTTGAAGCAGGAGCGCGAGGGAAACATCAAGGGCGAGGTGCACATCCTCGTGGATCTGCCCGGCAAGCCCGGGCCGCTTCTCCTCACGGCGAAGGTGCGGGCACGCGTTTTTCGTGCCGTCCAGAAGAACGGTCACCCCGTTTCGCTGAACGGCGGCCCGCCCAGGATCAAGGAAGCCTACTGGAACGGCTGGGTGCGCGAGCAGGGGCAGGCCGAGGCGGCCGAAACGGTCGTTCGCTCTCATTCCTACGACGTCAACTTCGATTTGGCCGCGTACAACTACCTCCTGCGCGGATTCGGTGTCGGCAGCGTCGCCGTGGATCCGACGTTCCTCAAGGAGCTGAACGACGTCACGGGCGAAACGCTCCCGATCGTCGTCAAGCCGTTCCTGCTCGGGCGCGGCCTCACGTTCCAGCCCGGCCGGGCGAAGACGCAGTCGCTCGACCTCAGGCTCGAGCGACTCCGGAAGCCGCCGACCGACTTCACGCCGGGCGACGCGCTTCCGGTCTTCGCCGACAAGGTGAGCGCATTGCGCGTCACGGTGGGCGTCGAGGCCACGGGCTCCGGCTGCGCGGCCGTCGGCCTCTCGATCTGGAACGCCGCCGCGAACCGCCCGCTCGACTACATCGTCCGCGAGATTCCCGTCACCGACCCCGAGGCCGCCGGACCCCCGGCGAGCTGCGGGACCGGCAACGCGAAATCGCAGAAGATGACGGGCCGGCTCGTGTCCCTCCTGGCCACCCGGACGCAGCAGACGGCCGAGGCCGCCTTCCACCTGTTCGAGATCAAGGTCGCGGACGACGAGCCCGTGAGCGTCGCCGTCTTCATGCGGAAGGGTGACGACCCGGCGGCGCTCTCCTGGAAGCTGTCGCGCTCGCTGAGCGAGTACGTGTCCTCGCCAACGCTCCTCCTGGAGCGCCTCACCGACGCCCGCGCCCGACACGACTACGCGAGGCTCTCCGAGGAGCTGACGGGGGTCCTCCTCCCGACGACCGCCCTGCGTGTCGAGGACCAGGCCGAAGTGGACGAGGCCCGCCGCTCTCTGGCCGAGGTGGTCCGGACAACTTCCAATCCCCACGTCTTCGTGCGCCTCGTGGACGTCCAGGGGAAGAGTCTCTTCCTGCCGCTCGGGCTCCTTCGCGTCGAGGACCGATTCCTGGCGCAAGGCGCGGACGTCCTTCAGCCGCTCCCGCGCGAGGCCGCGCCGTTGCCCGGTCGCTGCATCGGAACATGGACGATGGTCCTCCCGGAGAGCCTCGGGGACGACGTCGTGAGCCCACGGTTCCTCGTGCCCGTCCCGCCGAGCCCGACCGATCGCATGAAGGAATGGGCCGTTTTCACGGCCTACCTGAAAGGCGCTCCCGCCGACTCCTCGAAGGCG
>JAMQPJ010000681.1 GCA_023717585.1 Thermoanaerobaculia bacterium | reverse complement strand
GTCTACATCTTCGGCCAGAAAGCGCTGAGGCCGATCCTCCGCCCCGCGATCCTGACCGGGTTCCTCGGCTACGCGCTCGTCCTCTTCGGGCTCGTCGTGGACCTCGGCCAGCCGTGGCGGCTGCCTTACCAGTTCTTCCTGTCGCCCGGCACGTCCGCCGTCATGTACGAGGTCGGCTGGTGCGTCTTCCTGTACCTGATGGTGCTCGGGCTCGAGTTCCTTCCCGCGGCACTCGAGTGGCTCGGTCTCGTCAAGCTGCGCCGGCTTCTCGGGTCGCTCACGATCGGCATCATCGTCATCGGCGTCACGCTCTCGACGCTCCACCAGTCCTCGCTCGGCGCCTTCTTCCTCATGACGCCGGGCAAGCTGCACCCGCTCTGGTACTCGCCGTTCCTGCCGATCTTCTTCTTCGTGTCGAGTCTCGCGGCGGGTATCGGCATGGTGGTCGTGGAGAGCGCGCTCTCGCACCGCGCGTTCCACGACCGGCTCGACCCGGCCGCTTCCGTGGACCTCGACCGCATCACGCTCTCTCTCGCCAAGGGCGGCGCGATCGTCCTCTTCGCGTACTTCTTCATCCGGCTGCAGGGCCTCGTGGCGAGCGGCCGCTTCGACCTCCTCGCGACCGGCTGGGGCGCCTGGTACCTCTTCGAGATCCTCGGCTTCGTTCTCCTGCCGTCGTTCGTCTTCGCCTTCGCGGCGCGGCGAAAGAACGCGAGGCTGGCCCGGGTCGCCGGCGTCCTCACGGTCCTCGGCGTGATCCTCAACCGCTTCAACGTCTCGCTCATCGCGTTCAACTGGAACGTTCCGGACCGCTACGTCCCGAGCGCCGGAGAGGTCATCACGTCGCTCTCGATCGTGACGATCGGCGTCCTGATCTTCCGCTGGATCGTGAATCGCATGCCCGTGGTGAACGAGCATCCCGACTGGCGCGGCGCGCACTGAGAGAGGGGAGAAAGAGCCATGAACGAAACCGAACTTCTCAGCCCGTACACGGCGAAGGCCCTGGAATACGTCCTCGCGATCTCGTACCTCCTCCTCTTCATTCCCTTCTGGCGCTTCGTCCAGGGGGAGGCGGTCCCGCTGCACGCCCTCGGGTTCGGCTGGTTCCAGGTCCCGAACGGCGTCCATCTGCACGCTGGCCACACCTGGGCACGCCCGGAGGGCGGTGACGTGGAGGTCGGCCTCGACGACTTCGCGCACAAGCTCGTGGGCCCGCTCGACGCGGTGCGCTTTCCCGAGATCGGCGCGCCGGTGAGGCAGGGCCAGAAGGCCTTCACGATCGTGGCCGGCGGCCAGCCTCTCGACGTGCTCTCGCCGGTGGACGGCCACGTCGTCGCGCTCAACGAAGCCGTTCGGGCGCATCCGGCCGACGCCCAGCGCGACCCGTACGGCGCCGGCTGGCTCATGAAGGTCGAGCCCCGCTGGCTGACCGGCAACCTCAAGAACCTCTTCTCGGGCGAGGCGGCCCGCCGGTTCCTCGACACGGCGGCCGGTAAGCTCGCCCAGCGCCTCACGCCGCAGCTCGGCGTCGTCCTGCAGGACGGCGGAACTCCGGTGCACGGCATCGCGCGGGCCCTCGACGAGGACCACTGGGACGAGCTGGCCCGGCTGTTCCTCGAAGGAAAGTGAGGCGGCCGCCATGAGACAGCTCCGAACCTTCGCTCTCCTCCTGACGCTCTCTCTGACCGGGGCGGTTCTCGCGGCCAGCCTCCCCCGCCTTCCGAACGACCGCTCTCTCCCGCAGGGAACGGACAGCCCGGGCGTCGTGACATTCCGCCACTCGTCGCACGTCGACCAGGCGAAGCCCGACTGCACGACCTGTCACCCGTCGCTTTTCCCGATCCTCCACCGTTCCGAGGCTCAGGCCACCCCCCGACTCGTGCACAAGGACATGGAGAAAGGCGTCGCCTGCGGCAAGTGCCACGACGGCAAGAGCGCGCATGGATTCGACGACTGCGCCACCTGCCACGTCGCTCCGAAAGAGAGGTGAGCATCATGGAAGCTCTCCTGACGTTCCTGCAAGTAGCCGTCATCTTCGTGGCGGGCCTGCTCATCCGCCTTCTGCTTCTCATCGCCTTCGTCGCCGCCGCCCTCGTGCCCATCCTCGCGGGGTGGGGCTTCTATCGCGTGGCCGAGCGGACGATCCGGCGGCTCAGGGCTCGCCGGCTCGGCCTCGTGGAGGTTGGCGGCCTCGTTCTCGCCGAGCGCCGCCGCTACACGCCCGCCCACGCGTGGCTGGAAGAAACCGGCGGCCGCCTGCGAGTGGGTCTCGACGGTCTCGCCGGACACCTCCTTCACGGTGTCACCGCCGTTCAGCTTCCGCAGCCGGGGAGCATGCTGGAGGCCGGGCGCGCGGCCGTGACGGTCGCGTGCGGCGCGCGGACGGCGATCATCCCCTCGCCCGTGACGGGCACGGTCGTGGCCGTGAACGCCGCCGTCTCGCGCCGCCCGTCGCTCGTCGAGTCCTCCCCTTACGGGAGAGGCTGGCTCTACTCGGTGAGGCCGGCCTCGGACACGTACCGCAGCTTCCCGACAGGCGCGGTGGCGCGCGCCTGGTTCCACGCCGACGAGGCGCGGCTCGCGCACTTCCTCGAAGGCGAGCTCGGCCTCGCGGCGGCGGACGGC
>JAMQPJ010000633.1 GCA_023717585.1 Thermoanaerobaculia bacterium | reverse complement strand
CGCACGTCGAGCGCGAGGAACAGGACGAGGCAGATGGCGAGGATGAAGACGTCCCGGAAGATCGTCAGCACGAGGAGCCAGATCGGGATGTGCAGGCGGGTCGGGGTCGACGGCAGGGCGAAGACCACGAAAGTCGACACGAGGAAGAGCTTGTCCACGATGGGATCGAGCCATTCCCCGAGAGGAGAGCCCATTCCGAAGCGCCGGGCGACGTAGCCATCCACGATGTCGGTGATCGCCGCCACGAGAAAGATCGCAAGCGCGACGACGTGCCGGCCGTCGAGAATCGCCATGACGAGGAACGGGAGCGAGGCGAGCCTCGCGAACGTCAGGAAGTTCGGCAGCGTCCAGGGCCGGAGCTCCATCGCAGGGGAGTCAGCCCGCCGCGGCGGGTCTGCCGGGCGGGGCGCCGGCCTCGGGGGGATCGAGCTTGACGTAGACAGCCTTTCCCTTCGGAACGATGAGCTGCTCGGCCGCCATCTGCGTCATCGTGCGGGAGACCGTCTCACGCGAAGATCCGATCGTGTCGGCGATCTCGCGCTGGGAGGGGCGCACGACGACGGCCCATCCGCCGCCGGCCTTCCGCCCGCGCGTGGCCGCGAGCTCGCGGAAATACCGCGCGAGCCGGCTCTTCACGTCCAGCGATGCGAGCCCCTCGATCGTGGAGTTGGCGCGGCGCAACCGCGCTGAAAAAGCCGCGAGGAGCGCGCGCGTCAGGACGAAGTTCGATTTCAGGAGATCCACGAAGACCGCGCGCGACAGGATCGCGAGGTCGGATTTCTCCTGGGCGATGACGCTCGCCGACCGGGGCGCATCGTCGAGAAGAGCCATCTCGCCGAAGTGGTCGCCCTCGCCGAGAGTGTTGAGCACGACCTCGCGACCGTCCGGCGCGACGATGGCGACCGCGACGCGGCCCCGGACGATGACGTAGAACGCATCCCCGGGCTGGCCCTGCTGCACGATCGTTTCGCCGCGCCGGTACGTGCGCAGCGTCGCCGCGCGTGCGAGCGCGGTCCGGTCCTCCGCCGAGACTCCCTCGAAGAGAGGGACCCTCGAGAAGAGCTCCGTGATCACCATGGAAGACCCTCCTCTAGCGAGAGAGCCCGAGCGTCGCGTCGATGGCGGCGAACGCCTCTCTCCCGCTGACCTGCCGGGACGTCGTCTCGGGGAGTATGCCGCAGCCGGCCAGTGAGGCGGGCGCGAGGAAGCATGTCTCGTCGCGGTTTCCGAGAAGTGCCGCGAGGCGCCTGAGGTGGCCGGGCATGTCGCTTCGGGCCACCGGCGTGTCCGCCCCCACGAGGTGCGTCCCGCGCGCGACGGAGAAGAACCCGAGCGCGATCGCCTTGACGAGGGGTGTGCGATCCGGGCGGTCGAGGACGTCGACCGCAACGTCTCCGCCCGGAGGCACGCGGGCGGACGCCACTTCGGAAACGAGCGTGAAGAGGAGGGCCGCGAACTGGGCGCGCGTGACGCGGGGCGCCGCGACGGCCTTCCGCGCCGCGACAGGGAGATTCTGCATCTGAAACTCGAGCCGCGCGGCCCTCTGTTTCTCGCGCAGGGACGGGTCGTCCTTGGCGAGCCCGCCGTACAGCGCCTCGGCCTCGGCGAAACGTGACGTCTTGAGCGCGAGCTCCGCGAGCGACTCGGTCAGCCCGGCATCGGCCGGTGCCCGCGCATGAGCCGTCTGTGCGGCCGCCCACGCATCCTCGAGCTTTCCTTCCCTCTCCGCGGCCGACGCGAGCACGTGATAGCCCGCCGGCGACTCGGGTGCCACCTCGACGAGAGCGAGCGCCGCCCGGCGTGCCGCCGCGAGGTCCTCGCGCGCGAGGGCCGACTCGGCCTCCGCGCGGAGGGACATCACGGACGAAGCGCGGAGCTCGGCGACCCGTTCGAGGTAGCGGGGCTCCCCGGGCATGAGACGCGCCGCGTCGCGATACGCGTCGAGTGCATCGCGCAGCCGCCCGGCGGCCGCGTCGTCCTCCGCGCGCGCCGCGAGAGCGGCCGCGCGGGCCTCGGGCGACGACGGGTCGAGGCGAGGGGTGCCCGAAGAGCATCCCGCGAGCGCCACCACGACCGCGAAAACGACGCCGAAGCCAGGCCGCTGCGTCAAACCGCCGGCGTCCGCATGGCACCCGCGGCCGGTGTCGCGGCCGGACTCCCGGCCAGAGACGCGACCGAGGAGATGGCGTGCTTGTAGATCAGCTCCTCGCGCCCCTCCACTTCGAGCACGACCGCGTACTTGTCGAACCGGCGGATCCTCCCCACGCGCTTCCTCTCGGAAATGAGCATGACCTCGACGAGCGTGTTGTCCTTCCGCAACTGATAGAAGAAACCGTCCTGAACGTTGATGGGCGGTTTGCCCGGTCCGATCATGGTCATCCCCCTTCGCCGGCTGCAGGAAAAAGAAAGAGAGGTCGCGCCTCGCGCGCGACGAAATCGACGAGATCGGGGCGGTCGGCGCGAACGGGGACGAGTCCGGTCTCGCGCCGGAACCACGCTTCCTGCCTTTTCGCGTAACGGCGGGTCTCGCGGAGGAGCCGCTCGGTCCAGGCGGTCTCGGAGAGCGCGCCGGAAACCAGGGCCGCCGTGTCGCGGTAGCCGATCGCCGCGAACGCGGGGGCCGCGAGCGGGACCCCCGCCGCGAGCAGACCGCGCACTTCCGTTGGCAGTTCGTTCACGAATTCCGACTGAAACCTCGCGGCGATTCTTCCATAGAGGACTTCGCGCGGCAACGTGAGGAGCACTTTCACGGAGGGCTTTTCCCACGCGAGCCCCGGCCGCTCCCTGAACAGGCGCGAGGGACGCGCGCCCGAGAGGAAGAGAATCTCGAGCAGCCGGATCGCACGGGCGGCATCGGCCGCGCCCACGCTCTTCGCGCTCGCCGGGTCGAGGAGCGCGATCATCCGGACCAGGAAACCCGCACCGCGACGCGCCTTCACGGCCTCGAGGGCGCGCCTCACCGCGTCGTCCCGGCGCGGGCCTTCGAAGAGTCCGCCGAAGAACGCGCGCACGTAGAAGCCCGTCCCTCCCGCCAGAATGGGGAGCTTTCCGCGCGCGAGGATTTCCTCGCAGAGACGCCGGGCTTCAGTCGCGAACGCTCCGGCGCTCCAGCGCTCCCGCGGGTCCCGCGCGTCCACGAGGTGGTGCGGGACGCGCTCCCTGAGAGTCGCGGACGGTTTCGCCGTTCCCGCGTCGAATCCGCGATAGACCGCGAAGGCGTCCGCCGAGACGATCTCGCCCCCGAGGCGTTCTGCGACGGCCACCGCGAGCTCGGACTTCCCCGTCGCGGTCGCCCCCACGATGGCGAGCACGCCGATCGGGCGCGCTCCGTTCACGGAGTCCCTCGAGCGACGCTTTCGGGAAAGACCGGCCGGATGCGGCCGCCCGAGAAGACGAGCGCGATGTCGCCGTCGCGATCGGTCCGGAACGTCCGCACTCCGGCGGCGAGGAGCCGCTCCGTCACCTCCCGGGCCGGGTGGCCGAAACGGTTTCGACGCCCCACGCCGATCAGCCCCAGCCGCGGCGAGACGCGGGAGAGAAACGCCGCGGCGGTGGAGGTCCGGCTCCCGTGGTGCGGCACCTTCAGGACGTCCGCGGCGAGAGAGCGGCCGCCCGAGACGAGGTCGCTCTCGGCCAGCGCCTCGATGTCGCCCGTCAGAAGGGCCGTGCGCCCCGCGAGCGCCACGGAGAGGACGAGAGAGCCGTTGTTCTCGGGCGCGCGCGGGTACCGGCCATCCCCCGGATGCAGGACGTCGAAAGAAAGGCCTGCGGCCGTGAAACGCTGGCCCGCCCCGAGGCGTTCCATCGTGAGGCCCCGGCGGGCGGCCGCTTCCTCGAACTCGTCGAGAAACAGGTTGCGCGGCGCGCCATGGGGCAGGACAACCCGATCGACCGGGAGCGAGGTCAACACCGCGAGCAGGCCCCGCGCATGATCGGGGTGCGGGTGCGTGAGGACGACGGCGTCGAACGCCACGGCCCCGAGATCGGCGAGGCGCGGCAGAAGCCTGAGCCGCCCGAAGTCGTACTCGCGGTCCGGACTGCCTCCGCCGTCCACGAGCACGCGGCCCCGGGGAGAGATCAGAAGCCACGCGTCCCCCTGGCCCACGTCGAGAGCCTGAAGCCGGATCGTGTCGGGAGCGGAGACGACCGGCGGTGCGAGGACGATGGCGAGCGCGACCGCCACCGCGGCGAGCAGCGACGCCCGGCGAACCGAG
>JAMQPJ010000614.1 GCA_023717585.1 Thermoanaerobaculia bacterium | reverse complement strand
GCCGTTGCCTGGGGCCTCCTCGTGGCCCTTCGACTTTCGGTCGCCCGCGCGGGGCTCGCGCCTCGCACGGCCGACGCGCTGGCGCGACGCGTCCTGCGGCTCGTGTCGCCGCCCGCCCCTTCCCCGGCCGCCTTGCGCGGGATGCCGGATCTCCTCGCGGGCGACAAGAAGGCCGATCGTGCCGGCCTCCGTGCCGTGCTCCTCGCGGGGCCCGGCCGGCCGACGCTCGTGCGGGTGGAGAGGATCGAGGTCGAGGGGGCCCTCGAAGAGACTCTTGCGCGTTACAATAGGGTTGGATGGGTGTCGCCCGTGTTCCGCGCCTGAGGATCGTGACGGCTCTGCTCGTCGCGCTGATCCTCGTCTCCATCGTCCCGCTCGCCCTCCTGCACTTCAGCCTCATCGGCATCAACCGGGATGCCCTCGAGACGGCCGAGAAGAAGTATCTGAAGAACAGCTCCGTCACGCTCGCCGAGAACTTCGACACGTACATCACGAACGCGCAGTCGCAGCTCAAGAAGATCGCCGACGGGATCCGGCTCGCGAGCTCCATGTCCACGGATCCCTTCTTCTACCTGTCCAAAAAGCAGCTTCTGAGGGAGTACTCCGACGCCGAATCGAGCTTTCCCGTCCTGAGAGCCCTCGATCGGGACGGCGTCGCCTCGGCGGCCGAGTCCGGCGCCCTCGATCCGGACGTCGAGCGCCCTCTGCGCCAGGCCTACAACGCCGCGATGCGCGGCGAGTCCTACGTGGCCGATCCGATTTTCCCGAAATCCTATCCGGACGGCGCGCTCGTTCTCGCCGTGCCCGTGAGGCCCTCGGAAGGCCAGGAGCCGATCGGCGTCGTCCAGGCCCTGCTCTCCCTCAGGCCCATCAAGGCGAAGCTGGACGAAGAGGGGCGGGGCGGTGTCCTCGCGTACGTCGTGGACCGCTCCGGTTCTCTGATCCTGACGAGCGATGCGACCGCCTTCCGCTCGAAGGACGTGCACCAGCTCGATCTCGTGAGCGAGTTCATCGCGCATCCCGTGCGGATCACGAAGTCGTACATTCGGGGCGAGGGGAAGTCGGCACGCCGCGTCCTCGGCACGCTCGCGACGATCCCGACGCCCGACTGGGGTGTCATCGTCGAGAAAGACGAGGCGGCTGCCTACGCCTCGGTCTCCCAGATGAAGAGGGAGTCCTCCAAGATCGCGGTGTTCTCGCTCTTCTTCGCGGCGCTCGTCGCCCTCGCGGCGGCGCGCCTCCTCGCGCATCCCCTCGTCGAACTCGTCGAAAAGGTGCGGTCGATCGCGGAGGGCAGCTTCAAGCAGCGCGTCAGCGTGCGGGGCGTCCGGGAGCTTGCCGAGCTGTCGGAGACGTTCAACTCGATGTCCGACTCGATCGAGAAGTCGGTCGACAAGCTCAAGCTCGCGGCGAAGGAGAACCAGGAGCTGTTCATCAACTCGGTGCGGACGCTCGCGGCCGCGATCGACGCGAAGGACCCCTACACGCGAGGCCATTCCGAGCGCGTCGCGCGCTATGCGGTCGTTCTCGCGCGCCACATGGAGCTCTCGCCCGAGGAGGTGCGCGTCGTGCGCCTGTCGGCCCTTCTTCACGACGTGGGAAAGATCGGCATCGACGACCGCATCCTCCGGAAGCCCACCGCCCTCACGAGCGAGGAGTTCGAGATCATGAAGACGCACCCGGCCAAGGGCGCGCTCATCATGGGCCAGATTCCGCAGCTCAAGGACGTGATCCCGGGCATCAAGCACCACCACGAAAAATGGTCGGGCGGGGGCTATCCGGACGGACTGAAGGGCGAGGGGATTCCGATGGTCGCGCGGGTCGTGGCCGTGGCGGACACGTTCGACGCCATGACGACGACGCGTCCCTATCAGAAGGCCATGCCCCTCAATTACGTCATCACGCAGATCATGTCGTTCGCCGGAAAATCGTTCGACCCGGCGGTGATCGCCGCGCTCGACAAGGCGTGGTCCTCCGGCGACTTCGAGTTCCTGGGCGAAGAGGTTCCGCTGAAGGCAACGGCTTGAGGGTGCCGAAAACCCGGGCCGTCCGCCTCTCGCCTCTCGCTCTCCTGGCTCTGGCGACGGGCCTCACCGGTTGTGGAAGCTCCTCGATGCCTCCGAAGGAGAATCCCGTTCTCTCGGACCTCGTGGACTATCGAAGCGGCCTCTCGATGCTGCGGGAGGGCCGCGCGGACGAGGCCATCCAGCTTCTCCTCCGCGCGCGGACCAGCTCGCCTCGGGATCCGCACGTGCCGAACGCGCTCGGCCTCGCCCTCCTCTACAAGAAGGACTACAAAGGCGCGGTGGCGGCGTTTTCGGATGCCCTCCGCCTCGACAGCTCGTTCGTCGAGGCGCGGAACAACCGGGGGGTCGCGGAGATGGAGGCGGGGCTCTTCAGCGAGGCGGAAGTGGACTTCCAGGCCGTTCTCGACGGCCCGGCGACACCGGAAAAGGCGAATGCGCACTACAACCTCGGACTCCTCCATCGCCGGCGGGAGGCCTGGCGGGATGCCGAGCGCGAGTTCTCGCTCGCTCTCGCCGACTCGCCGGACAACGACCGCGCGTTCCGCGAGCGGGGTCTCGCCCGCATCAAGCTCGACGACTTCAAGGGCGCGCTCGAGGACTTTCTTTCCGTCCTGAAGAACGAGCCCCGCGATCCGGTCGCGAACTATCAGGTCGCGGTCTGCCTTCTGTCGAGCGGCCGCCGCGATCTCGCCGCGCGCTACATGCAACGCACGGTCAGCGCCGCCCCCGAAAGCGAGGAGGGCCGCCGCGCGCGCCGCTTCCTCGCGAACGAGCCCGTCGCTCCCGGAGTCGAACGATGAGCTTCGCGGATGCCCTCGAAGGCCTTCTCGACGCGCCGGGCGCCCTCGGGGCCGCCTTCATCGACCCGCAGGGCGAGATCATCGCGCGCGTCGGCGACAACGCCTCGACGGAGGTACTCGGGGCCTATCAGTCCGTGTGGATGGGAGAGCTGCGCCGCGCGGCCGAGCGGTCCGCCCTCGGCGAGATCGCCGATCTCACGTTCGAGTTCGAGAAGCGCCGGATCCTGACGTCGCACGTGAAAGCGGGCTACTTCGTCCTCGTCGTCTTCGACGCGGCGGGCCAGACGCACGTGGCGCGCCCGCGCCTCGACGCGGCCCGCGTGCGCCTCGCGACCGAGATCTCGTAGCCTCCCGGTCCTGCTAGTCTCGAGGGCTGATGGCCTCCGACGAGCGTGACCGTCCGTCCGTCTTCGCCCGCCTGAAGCGCGGCCTCTTCATGACCCACACCGAGCTTCTCTCGAAGATGGGGAGCGCGGTGAAGGCCACGTTCGAGCCGGATCCCGCGGCGCTCGACGCGCTGGAGGAGGGCCTTCTCGCGGCGGACGTCGGGCCGACGACGGCCGCGGAGCTCGTGGCCGCCGTGAGGGCGGAGGCCGGGCGCCGCGACGCGGCCGAAGAGGACGTCGTCCGCCGCGTTCTGAAGGCTGAGATCACCCGGAGGCTGTCCGTGAACGGGCCCGAGGTCGCGGGTGCGGCGGCCGGCTCTCCCCGCGTCGTCCTCATGGTGGGGGTCAACGGCACGGGAAAGACGACGACGACCGCCAAGCTCGCGGCCCGCGCGGCCGCCGCCGGGAAGTCGGTCGTGATCGCCGCGGCCGACACGTTTCGGGCCGCGGCGGTGGAGCAGCTCGAGGTCTGGGCCACACGCCTGAACATCCCTCTCGTGAAGCACAAGGCGGGCTCCGATCCCGCCGCCGTCGTTCACGACGCGTGTTCCGTCGCGCTCGCCCGGAAAGCGGACCTGCTCTTCGTGGACACGGCGGGGCGGCTCCACACGAAGCACAATCTGATGGAGGAGCTCTCGAAGATCCGCCGCATCGCGGCCCGAAGCATCCCCGGCGCGCCGCACGAGGTCCTCCTCGTCCTGGACGCGGTGACGGGAATGAACGGCATCGCGCAGGCGCGCGAGTTCACGAAAACGGTGGGCGTCACCGGCCTCGTCCTCACGAAGATGGACGGGACCGCCAAGGGTGGCGTGATCCTGGCCATCGTGCGCGAGCTCGCGCTGCCGGTTCGTTACGTGGGTGTGGGGGAGACCGCGGACGACCTCCTGGACTTCGACGCGGCGGCCTTTGCCGGAGCGCTCGTGGATGACTGAAGGCGCCCCGCTCGACGTCCTCTGGCGCCGGGTCTTCGAGCTCGCCGGCCGAGGCCGTTTCTCGACCTCGCCGAACCCGCGCGTCGGGGCGGTGCTCGTGGACACGGCCGGCGCCGTGGTCGGGGAAGGGGCGCACGAGCGCGCCGGAGGCCCGCACGCGGAAGCCGTCGCCCTCGCGGCTGCGGGGAAGCGCGCGCGGGGAGCGACGCTGCTCGTCAACCTCGAGCCGTGCTCCCATTTCGGGCGCACCTCGCCCTGCTCGGAGGCGCTCATCGCGGCCGGCGTGACGCGCGTCGTGTGCTCGACGGAAGATCCCGACCCGCGGACGGCGGGACGCGGCATTCGCCGCCTGAGGGAGCGCGGCGTCGAAGTGCTGGTCGGCGCGCTCGCGGACGAGGCCGAGGCGCTGAACGAGGCGTTCCTGAAGTCCGTCCGCGACCGGCGTCCTTTCGTCCACGTCAAATGGGCCGCGTCGCTCGACGGGCGCATCGCGACGCGCACCGGAGAGTCGAAGTGGATCACGGGCGAGGCGGCCCGGAACGACGCCCTCCTCCTGCGCGAGGAGTGTGACGCCATCCTCGTCGGCGCGGGGACCGTACTCGCGGACGATCCGCTCCTGACCCGCCGCCTGGCCCTCTCGACGGCCATCACGCCGCATCGGCGGCTCGTCCTCGACGGCGCCCTCCGCGTGCCCGCTTCGGCCCGTGTGTTCTCCGCGGCCGGCGGCGAAGTCTGGCTCGTGACGGCCGTGCCGGCCCGCGATCCGCGTCTCGCGCCGTTCCTCGAGAGGGGAGTACAGGTCTTCTCCCGGCCCGCGCCGGGCGGAGGCGT
>JAMQPJ010000613.1 GCA_023717585.1 Thermoanaerobaculia bacterium | reverse complement strand
GCGACGTCATCCTCGACCACTTCCGGCTCATCCAGAAGGACGACGCGGACGTGCCGAAGGCCGTCCTCGCGAAGCTCCGGACGTTCACGGGCTGGTACACGCACGGCCTGCCGAACGGGGGGGAGCTGCGCCGCCGCATCGCGTCCCTCGAGAGCCCGCAGGCGTTTCTCGACGCCGTCGAGGACTTCTTCGCGGCCCACACCGGCCGCGCGGCCGCGTGAGGGCGACTGTTTTTCGCGGCGCCGTCGCGATCGTGACGGGCGGAGCGGGCGGGTTCGGGCGCGGCCTGGCCGCGGAGCTCGGGCGCCGCGGCGCGCGGGTCGTCGTCGCGGACGTGGACCTCGCGGGAGCGCGGGAGACAGCCGAATCGATCGCCGCGGCCGGCGGAGAGGCAGAGGCCTGCGCCCTCGACGTCTCGGACGAGGCCGCGTTCCGCAGCCTCGTCGAGGGCGTCGTCTCTCGCCACGGGCGCCTCGACGTCCTCGTCAACAACGCGGGGCTGGGCGTGGAGGGCGAGGTCGCGGCGATCCCCCTCGCGCACTGGGAACGAATCTTCGCCGTCAACTTCTGGGGCGTCCTCCACGGCACGCGGGCCGCCTGGGCCGTCATGCTCCGCCAGGGCTCCGGACACATCGTGAACGTCGCGTCCCTCGCCGGGCTCACGCCGATGCCGCTCGGTACGCCGTATTCCGCGACGAAGTACGCCGTCGTGGGTCTCACGGCCTCCCTCAGGCTCGAGGGGCGCGATCTCGGCATCCGGGCGACCGCGGTCTGTCCCGGCCTCATCACGTCGCGCGTCTTCGAGAACGCGCTCTACACCGACGTGACCAAAGACGAGCTCCTCGCGCTCATTCCATTCCGGTTCCTATCCGCGGACGACGCGGCGCGCCGGGCGCTCGACGGCGTCGCGAAGAACCGCGCCGTCGTCGTCTTCCCGTGGTACGCGCGCGTCCTTTCGGTCCTCTGGAACCTCGCGCCCTCCCTCGTCGCGCCGCTCCTCCTGAAGTCGCTGCGCGACCTGAGGCGCGCGCGGCGCTGGCGGCCTGAAAAGAAGTAAGGCGCGAGGGCCGAGCTCCCCGCGCCCGACGGTCACCGTCTCACCACGAGCAGTCGCACGAGAAGAAGCCGAAGTTGAGCTTGATGCGGGCGTCAGGCTCGAGGGCAAGGATCTCTATCTCGTTGCGGGGAAAGCCGAACTCCTGAAAGAAGTTCAAGAGACCCGAGCGGTCGTTCTTCATGATGAACTGTTCGACCCGCTCCCCGAACGCCTTGTCCTGGGAGATCTTGGCGAAGAACGAGTCGAGCTTGCTCGAGTCCTGCGAATGTTTGGCCCTTCGCTGCTTCCAGTCGTCGAGGCTCGCCGGGAGTCCCTCGCATACCTTGTTCGAGCAGAATTTCGCGGTCGATACGAGCGGTGACGCAATGGTAAAGCCAGCCTTCCGAAAGTGCTCGTTCAGACCGGCCGCATCGTGCTTCCGGACCAGCTCCTCGTACCTCATCCGAAAGGCGCTGTCGGAGAGCTTCGACCCGATCTGCTCCAGGTGCGAGCTGACCGTCTTCAGGTCCGCGCGCGCCTTCTCCGCTTGGATCTTCATCGCCGGGTAGTTGGGTTTGGTGCTGCCTCCCAGGGCGGTAGAGGCCGGAACCGCAAGGGCGGAGAACAGGGCGGCGCAGATGGCGGGCATGAAAAGCTTTGAGAGGAGATTGTTCCGTTTGCGAAAGACCATCTTTCCCTCCTGACCCGATCATACTAACTACGGATGTACCGCACCCGGTTTCCTGGACAGCTGACGGCACTAATCAGGGCGAGGCCGAAGACCGCCCCGGCGGCGCGGCGGAAGGGAACTTGCATCGGACCCTCCTGAACGGAGGATGTGTCGCTTGGGAAAGACAGCATACGATGGCCGAATGACGAAGCGAATCCGCGCGCTCGCGCTTCTCGCCCTGGCGGCCCTCCTCACAGCCTCGCCGGCCCGGCCACAATCGAGCCGTCCGGGAGAGGCCCAGAAGACCCAGCTCGAGGCTCCGGGGATCTCGATCCCGATCGACGTGCGCGAGCAGTACCTCGGCCGCACGGGCGAGAAGACGGCGGTCAAGTTCGTGCTCTCGGTCAGCCGGGGAGACCTCCGAGGGGCGGGAAACGCGCAGCCGCGCGTCTACTCGTTCTTCCTCGCGTGCGACGTGACGAGCGAAAAGGGAAGCGCCGTTGAGACCTTCCGCGTCCCGGTCGACATCGACCTTTCGAGCTCCGACGTGACGAACGCCTCGAAGCCGGTCGCGATCACGTTCCTCCGCGCCTTGCCGCCCGGCACGTTCAACCTCCAGTTCCGGCTGGAGGGTGTCGCGGGCCGGCTCCTCGGAACGCGCGCGATCTCGCTCACGGTTCCCGCGATGTCGTCCGAGTTCCGCGCCGAGGACGCCGGCGGCGATTCCGCGGGAATGCCGAGCGCGGCGGCCGTGGTCCTCGAGGCCGAGAACCGGCCCGTGGTCCCCCGAAACGTCACGGGTTTCGTGAAGATCCTCCCGCCGGCCCAGGAAGTGCCGGTGGGCCTCCTCAGGATCGAGTGCGAAGTGAAGGAGCCTGTCCGGCGGGTCGAGTTCTATCTCGAGGACAGGAAGATCCTCGTCAAGAACCGCCCGCCCTACACCGTCGAGCTCGACCTCGGGAAGATCCCGAAGAAGCAGACGCTCAAGGTCCTCGGCTTCGACGTGCAGGGCAACTTCGTCGACGCCGACGCGTGGGCCATCAACGAGAAGGATTCCCGTCTCGCCGTGCGCATCCTGGAGCTCCCGAAGCAGAAGTCCGCCGGCGACACGGTCGAGCTGAAAGTCGCGCTCCAGTCCATCGCGGGCGGGGAAGCGAAGAAGCTCCAGCTCTTTTTGGACGACGCGATGCTCAAGGAGTGGACCGAGCCGCCCTTCACGGTCACGGTCCCCGTCGCGAAGATCCAGAAGGCCACGCTGATGCGGGCGACGGCGACGGACGCGGAAGGAAAGGAGTTCACGGACCTCAAGATCCTGAAGGGCGAGTCGCGCTTCATGTCCAAGGTCGAGGTGAACCTCGTCGAGCTTCCGGTGTCGGTGTTCGACTCCGACGGGCGCCTCGTGAAGGACCTCCCGCGCGAGGACTTTACGGTTCTCGAGGATGCCGTGAAGCAGGACCTCTCGAGCTTCGAGTTCGCCGAGTCGCTCCCGCTGTCGCTCGGCATCGTCATCGACGGCTCGGGCTCGATGAAGGACGCGATGCCGCTCGTGCACCAGGCGGCGGCGGAGTTCGCGCAGAAGCTCGTCTCGAAGGAGAAGGACCAGGGCTTCGTGATCGAGTTCCGCGAGCGGCCCACCCTCCTCGCGTCCCTCACGCGCAAGTCCGTTGATCTCGAGCGCGCGATCGCCGAGACGCGCGCGTCGGGCGGCACGGCGCTCTACGACGCCGTCGTGATGGCCCTCTATCAATTCCGCGCGCTGCCGGGGCGGAAGGCGATCGTGGTCCTCTCGGACGGCGACGACAACCACTCGTGGACCGACTACGCCACGCTCCGCCGTTACGCGCGCGCGGCCGGAGTGCCGATCTACGTCATCGGCCTGAACCTCTCGATCCTCGACATCGGGATCAAGTCGAAGCTCACCGAGCTCGCCGCCGACACGGGGGCCGAGGCGTTCTTCGTCGGCAAGGCGTCCGCGCTGGCGGAGGTCTACCGGAAGATCGAAACGGAGCTCCGCTCGCAGTACTTCCTGCGGTACCTGACGAACTCGTCGAAGGGCGATAGCCAGTTCCGCGCGATCGAGGTGAAGCTCAAGAACCCGAAGCTGCGCGCGAAGACGATCCGCGGCTACTTCCCGTAGGGCGCGCGGAGCGTCAGAACGAGAACGTCGCCTTCGCCCGGAAGGGCGTGTTGAGCTTCGGCGTGAGCGCGAGGCCGGGGCCGCCGGTCTCCTGCATCTCGACCCACGCCCCGTCGACCTTGGCTGACAGGCCGCAGCTGCCGCCCGTGAGCCGGTCCAGGCGCTCGCGCTCGGCGGACGCGAAGTCGGCGTCGGTGAAGACGACCTTAACGGAGGCATCGTCGACCTGCCGGCGGCCGCCCCGCTCCGTGATCGCGAGCGCCGTTCCCTTCGACCTGCTGAAGGGCCGGCTCTTGTCGGTGGCGGGGTCGCGGCCCGCGAGGACGCACACGACCTGAATCGCGGAGATCGACGGGTCCAGCTCGGTGAGGCGGAGCGGAACCTTCACGGTGACGAGGTCGGCGGCGCCGAGAGGGCCGGCGGCTGCGAGGAGGAAAAGACCCGCCGCGAGGAAGAAAGACGCGGGGCGTTTCATCGCGGCACTCCTTCGAAGACGAGCGGTTGCGTCTGGACCGTGCGCGGCGCGAACGGCGCCGCGTGCCCGGGCGGAAGGCCTTCGAAGATCAGAGGCTGGGTCGTCACGGCGCGCGGGACGGAGGTCTGCAGCGTCCGCGCGACAGGTGTCGTCGCGGCGACCGGTGTCACGGGAGCGGCCGCCCGGGCGCCCGCGAGGAGCGAGGCGAGCAAGGAGCCGAAAAGCGCCGCTCGGAGGATTTTCACGGGAACGTGAAATTGACCTTCTGCTTGAATGGCGTGCCCGGCTTCTGCGCAAAGACGGGCCGGGTGTCGCCGGCCGTCGGCTTGTCGGCGCCGCTTTGCGTCAGGAGCCTGAACTCGCAGCTCCCCCCCGTCGCCGTCTTGAGGGCGTCGACCTCTGCCTTGCTCTGCGAATTCGCCTTCACCGCGCCCGTACCCTCCAAGAACGTGAACGTGAGGGGTGACGGGCCCGTGTAGTTGCCGCCCGTCACGGGCAGAGCCCTGATCTCTCCCCCGACGGTTTTCTCCAGGAGCGTGATCGGGTCCTTGCCCGTCAGACTGCACCTGACGTCGACCATCGTCACGGCGGCGTTCAGGTTCTTGAACTCGACCGGCACGTTGACCGAAAAGTGCTCGGCGGCGGAGGCGGGTTGCGCTGCGGCGAGCGCGAAAGGCGCAAGCGAGCAGGACCGGTCGGATTCTCATTTTCCTGCTCCTGTCATCGTGAGCTTTTCCGTGGTGACGGTCTTCGGCTCGAACGGCTTCGACGCCGGCGCATCGCCGCCCAGGCCCGTCATCGTGAGCTTTTCCGTGGTGGCGGTCTTCGGCTCGAACTTCTTCGACGCCGGCGCGTCGCCGCCCAGGCCCGTCATCACGAGCTTGTCCGTGGTCACGGTCTTCGGCGCAGGGGCTGCGTGGGCGGGCGCGAAAGCGCCGAATAGGGTCAGGAGGACTACCCCGGGTCGAGGCCGCATTTGAGAACGAGTCTAACCCAGGCGCGCGCGGAGCGCCGCCGTGTGGGCCGCCCTCGTCCCGCAGCACCCGCCGACGAGGCGCGCGCCGAGCCCGAGCCACTCCGTTGCCAGCGCCGCGTAATCCTCGGGCGCCACGGGATCGCCGTACGTGTTTCCGTAAGCCGCGAGCGGAACGCCGGGCGCCGCCGCCGCGAGGCGCGCGAGGTCCGCGCCGAGGGCGCGCGCGGCCACGCAGTTGACGCCGAGAGCGGCGGGCGGGGACGGCAGCGCCAGGAGGGCGCGGGCGAAGTCCTCGACGCGCTCGCCCGACAGCAGCCTCCCCGCGCCGTCCGACACGCACGACACGACGACGGGCAGGCCGGTCGCCGACGCGCCGCACGCGGCGGCGACTGCCTCGCGGACGGTGTTCATCGTCTCGACGAGGACGAGGTCCACACCCGCACGAGCCAGCTCGTGCGCCATCTCGTGATGCTCGGAGGAGATTTCTGCTTCGGAGGGGACCCGATCAGGCCGGTAGCAGTCCCCCAGAGGGGCGAGAGACCCGGCTATCGAGATGTCGTTGAAGACTTTCTGAGAAGGGCGGGTGGCGGAGGAGCTCGGGCGAGAAATCTCCTCTTCGTTTGTTGCCCTTCGCGCTGTGTCCACAGCGATGGCGAGCAATTCTCCCTGCGAGAGGGAGCAAGAACTTTCTCTCACGTTTCTCCCGTGCAGCCGGAAGCTCGCGATCGTGAGGACGTCAGCCCCCGCCTCCGCGTTCTCCCGATGGATCGTCGCGACGAGGTCCGGCGCGTCGAGGAGAGCCTGCGCGCTCCAGAGGGGGGCGGGAAGGCGGGCGCCGCGGCGGAGGAGGTCCGTCCCGAGGGCCGCATCGAGGACGAGCGGCGGTCCCGAGAGGAGCCTCTCGCGGAACAGAGCGGCGGACACGGCAGGCCTCCACGGCGAGGATACGGGAGGCGGCCTGCTAGCATTCCGCCATGCCGCCAACACGTTCGTGGGCCCTCGTTCTCGGCGCGTCCTCCGGCTTCGGCGAGGGTGTGTCCCTCGCGCTCGCCCGGGCGGGCCGAAACGTCTTCGGAGTCCACCTCGATCGCCGGGCGACGCAGCCCAACGTCGAGCGCATCATGAAGGAAATCGAGGCGGCGGGCAGCCGGCCCGTGTTCTTCAACATGAACGCGGCCGACGACGAAAAACGCGCCGAAGCGCTTGCCGCGATGGCGAGCGTCCTCGACGCCGAGGGCCGGCGCGCCGGAATCGACGTGGTTCTGCATTCCCTCGCTTTCGGAACGCTGAAGCCGTTCCTGGCTCCCGAGGCCGGCGACCGGATCTCGAAGGCACAGATGGACATGACGCTGGACGTCATGGCGCACTCGCTCGTCTATTGGGTGCAGGACCTCCTCGCAGCCGGCCTCCTCGCCGAGGGCGGGCACGTCTTCGCGATGACGTCGGCCGGCGGCCACCGCATCTGGAAGTCCTACGGCGCGGTCTCAGCGGCCAAGGCCGCTCTCGAGAGCCACTGCCGCCAGCTCGCGGTCGAGCTCGTCACGAGGAAGATCGCCGTGAACGCGATCCGCGCGGGTGTCACGGACACACCCGCGCTGCGCAAGATCCCCGACAACGCCGCGATGATCGGGCGCTGTCTCGCGATTCACCCGGCGGGCCGCCTCACGACGCCCGAAGACGTCGCGCGGGTGATCGTCTCGCTTTCGCAGCCCGACACCGTCTGGCTGAGCGGCAACGTCCTCGGCGTGGACGGAACCGAAGACGTCATTGGCTGAACGCGCCATGAAGCCGAATGTCGCGTCCCGGCGCCTCGCCGTCGCCGCCTTTCTCGCCGTGATCTCCGTCGTCCTTCAGGGCGCCTCGTGCGAAGTCGTGAAGCCGTCGGTCAAGGCGGCCACCGACGTGCCGTCCGCCGGGAAGTTTCCGCATGCTCTCTTCGGCCGCCTCCTCGAGAAGGCGGTGGTCGCGGATGGTCTCGTGGACTACGCGGCGGTCTCGGTCGACGAGGCGCTGCTCGAGGAGTACCTCGCCGAGATCGCGCGTGTGTCTCCCGACTCGCATCCCCACCTTTTCCCGACCGAACCGGACCGGCTCGCCTACTGGATCAACACGCACAACGCCTGCGCGCTGCGCGGCGTCCTCCGATTCAACCGGCCCGCCAACCTCAAGGAAATCGCGCACCGGTTCGACTCGGAAACCACCTTCGTCGTGGGGGGAAGGAAACTTTCGCTGAACGCCATGACGGCGATCGCGTACAGGCGTTTCACGGACGCGCGCGTTCACTTCGCGCTCGTGAAGGCGCGGCGGGGCGGCCCCCCGCTTCGTAAGGAGCCCTGGGAGCCGGCCGATCTCGACGCGCGCCTCGAGGAGGCCGCCCGCGTCTTCCTCGCCGACCCCCGAAACGTGGATTGGAAGGCGCCCGGGCTCAAGGCGGGTCTTTCGCGGATCCTCGTCGACTTCCGCGCGGAATTCGAGCGCGAGGTCCCCTCCACCGTCACGGGGGACAGGCGCCTCGTCACGTCGCTGAACCGCTTCCGCGCCCAGCGCGAAAAGATCAACGCGACCGAGGTTTATCCGATCCCGCTGGACGAGCGACTCAACGACCCCGCGAACCGGTAGCCTCATGCGCATGCCGCGTCGCGCCGCCCCGGCTCTCGTCGCGGCGTTCGCGCTCTCCTGCGGGCCGGGGGCGCGCGAGGAGAAGCCGGCGCCCGCCGCGTCGTCTCGCGTTCCCGCGCGGCTCGCCGATCTGCCGCTCGCGGCCGGCCTCGTTCTCGCGCTGGATCCGAACCTGCCCGGCGTCGACGTCGGAGACGTGCCCGAGTCGGCACGCCGCGAGGTCGAGGTCCTCGAGTTCGGCAAGGCCGGGCTGAGGCTGCGCTGGTCGGGACGCGTGCGCATCGAAAAGCGCGAGTCCGCGCGCCGACGCGAGGACTGGGTGCGGGCGCAGGCGAACGCTCCGCGGAGCGCCACGCCGATTCCCGCTCCGCCCGCCGCGTACGAGTCGAAAGAAGTGGGCGGCACGCTCTTCTTCCCGGACTTCGCGACGGCCACCGAGCTCCTCCTGCCCGGCCTCTGGCCGGAAGGCATGGCGACGATCGCGGGATCGTCGGCCCTCTGGATCTCGGCAAATGCGTTCGCCGAGCTGGAAGCCGCAGGACACGCGGCGGTGCCGTTCTCGCTGTCTTCTAAGGCGCTGCGGGATCCGGCGGCCTCGCTTCTGAAGCGCGCCTTCCAGCTCTCGGGCGAGGCCGCTTCCGGCCGTCCGCACCTCTGGACGCGCGTCGCGGAGTCCGACTTCCCGCTGCGCGTGGACGGAGACGAGGCGCGCGTGAAGGCGGTCGGCGCGCGTAACTGGTTCGGCGCCTACACCGTCCTCGCGGCGGGCGGTCCGCCTCTCGTCCTCTCGGTGATGCCGGCTCCCGCCCCGTCTCCGGCCCTCGATCTCTTCGCGCCCGCCGGCGTCCTCCGGACGCTGCTCGGCTACCGCGTATCGGAAGTCATCCACTTGCCGCGGGGCTCCTCTTGACGGAAAGAGGAGTCACGGGCGGAAGCGTCGCGGACGGAGGCCTCGCCGTCGTCACGGGCGCATCCTCGGGCATCGGCGCTTCTTTCGCGCGCCTGCTCGCGGAGTCGGGCCGCGATCTCTTCCTCGTGGCGCGCCGGGGCGACGCCCTCGCCCGGCTCGCAGAGGAGCTCTCGAAGGCAAACGGCGTCGACGCGTCGTTTCTCGCCGCCGATCTCGGGACGCCCGAGGGGCGCGAGGCCGTGTTCGCCTCCACGGAGGGCTCGGGGCGGGCCGTCTCGATCCTCGTGAACGACGCGGGCTACGGCCTGAACGGGCCGGAGGCCGAACTGCCTCTCGAGCGCGTGCTCGGAATGCTGCAACTCAACGTCGTCGCGACGGCCGAGCTCACGCACCGCTTCCTCGTGGCCATGCGCGCGCGACGCGCGGGCGGCATCCTGAACGTCGCCTCGACGTCGGCGTTCTACCCCACGCCGTATTTCGCTGCCTACGGCGCGAGCAAGGCGTTCATCCTGTCGTTCTCGCAGGCGCTCCACGAGGAGGCGAAGAAGGACGGCGTCACCGTGACGTGCCTGTGCCCGGGCTACACGAAGACGAGTTTCTATTCCGTCGCAGGCATGCGCGGCGCCGAGGCGACTCCGTTTCCCGAGATGACGCCCGAAGCCGTCGCGAAGATCGGCCTCGACGCGCTCGCGAAGAGGAAGGCCTGCGTCGTGACCCACCCGCTCGACCGGGCCTGGATCGCATCGGGCCGCCTCGTGCCGCGCTCGGTGCCTGTGAAGCTCGGCGCCGCGTTCTTCTCACGCTCGCGGCTGCCAGGGAAGTCCTAGAGAGGAATCCTGCCATGAACCAACCCCGCCACGTGGCCCGCACACTGCGCTCGTTGGCTCCCGCAGTACTTCAGACGGTGATGGCGCTCACCCTCCCACTTTTCATCTCCTGCGCACGACCCCCCAAATCCAGCCGCCGCACTGCGTCGGCGACGAATACGCCTTTCTCTTGGAAGGTTCTCCAATCCCCCGACTTGACGGGCTACTATGTGCTTTGCAGCGGCATTTCTGAGCTGAAGGCCTGTGATGGGCAGCTACCTCAAGCGGTCCTCTTCAATCAGGAAATCGAAGATGCGTACCGCGGCTTGGGGCTGAAAGCCTGCGAAAACGCGTTCGTGCGCTACAGGCTGGCGTATGCCGGCATTCCACCCGGCTACGTCATACCGCGTGGGGGCTACAAGAGAATCGCTCCCTGGCAAAGGTCCGGCCCCTCACGACGTGCCGTCCTCATGGCGGAGGTTCTCACGATGGAACCCGCATCGCAGCACACTGAATGCAAAGCCGCCGTCGGAGACATCGACCAGATACGCACGCTTGTCGAGGATGCAAAACCCCTACTCGTGGAGGGGACCAAGAGATGGCTGTTCGCCAATGGGTGGTTGACCGAGTGCACCACAATCGCAAGCGACCGTTGGGACCTAATGGAAATCGATGCCGACAACGTCAAAGTTCATATTCAAGTCTATAGTCAATGTCGAGACAGAACCGGAAACGATGCCGTTCCGCTCACTGGTGACCGTACTCTGGATCTTCAAAAGGAAGGTCAGGTCTGGCGGCGTAAACCCAGCGGGTTTCTCGACGGAGACCAGACTCGGCGGTAGCTCGGCGTCATCCTCACTCGACGGATATCCGGAGGTTGTGGAAGACCTGCTTCCCGCTCGCACTCCGAAGCGTGATGACGGCGCTCACCTCGCGTGACAGCCCCGGGCTCCCCCGCTGCGGCACGTTCCACTTGACGAGGCCCGAAGGACTCACGCTCATCCCGGGCGGTCCGAATTCCAGGACGTACGAAATCCCGGAAGACTTGGAGAGCGCCTGAATTTGGTAAGTGAGCGTCGAGCCGGTCCGGATGCTGGAGGGCGGGGACGAGACGACAACGAGATAGTCCCCCTCTGAACCCTCGAGGAGGTTCATCAGGCTGATGTCTCGCTGGATCAAGGCCTCCCGGTCCTTCCTCACGAAAACGATCCGGTTCCTGCTGGCGTCAAAGACGACAAGGCCGCGGCGATCGAGGGGAGGGCGTGACGGCGAGGCTCTTGGCGTGTCAGACCATCCCGGATACGTTCCGGCTGAGCCGAGTTCCTCCGAGCTGCCGGCCAAATACACGTGCAGGGTCCCGTCTGGAAGGAGCGCGAGGTAGGAGGCTCCGCCAACCCCCGGGTAGAGCATGCCCGGCACCTGGAAGATCGGCACGCCATCACGGCCCAGCACGCTGCCGGGCGCGTAGATGCGCCCGTCGTCCCCGCAGAAGACCGGAGCGGGGATATTCCTCGCAACGCCCCCGGGAAAGCGATCCCCGTTTCTGTCCATGACTGCGGCGGTTCCACCGCGGTCGCGCCACACGACAAGCGTCTGCAGTTTGCTATCCGCGCCGACGGTCGCATCGTGCAGGAACGAGGACCATCTGATATCCAACACCCCGCCGGCATTCGCGTCCGGGGGAACGACGGGTTTGAGCGTTCTCACGTCGAGAAGGTAGCCCGCCTCCAGCCCGGCTTCCTTGCCCCGTACGACGAGCAGAGCCTCGCGACTCGACGCGTGACCCATGACGAGACCCGTGATCTGCCCGGCAAAAGGCGATGTATCTGCCGCCAGCAGCACTCCCGTGGTCACATCGAACGTCGTCAGGAGCTGGTTGTCCCCGTAGGCGACGAGGGCGACATCGCCGCCCGCGGCGACCAGGAAGTTTCGCGACGGCCCCGGGATCATTCGCGTCAGCCGTTTGAGCTCCGTGTCGTAGACGCCGAGCGCTGAGAGGTCTCCGAGCTTCAGGACGAGGAACCTTCCGTCGCCAGCGACGAGGACGTCGTCGACGGGACACGGCAAAGGAACAGTTGTATCGCGCGCGTCGGCTTCGGCGGCGGCGGAGGACTTCCCGGCGAGAGCCCCCTTGTTCACGCGGCCGTCGGAGGCGAACTGGGCTCTGAGCATGCCCGGGCGAAGCACGCGGCCCGAATCGCCCGAAAAGTGCGCCGTCACGCGCAGCGGTTGCGTGAAGAACGTGGCCTCTTCCTTCCGGGACACCTCGAGCTGGACATAGTAGTCAGTGTCGACGGCCATCCCGGTCATCGCGAGCGTGCCCGTGGCCCAGAGAGCCGCTCGGGCCAGCGGCACGCGTCGCGCGTCGGCGAGGAGAGGCCCATAACGGCCTCCCGACTGAGGCTTCGGTTCGCGAGGGAAAGACGACGCAGGCGCGGTGAGGACCTCGACGCGGGTGATCTTTTCGAGCGGATCGAGAAGCACGGCGCGGACATTCCACGTCGAGCTCCCTTCGCTAACTTCTGTCTCGTCCAGTGCGAGCGAAGACGACTGCCCGTTGACCAGATCCGCAACGCGGGCCGCGGGGATCGCGAAGGCGATGTTCGAGGCGGCGATCTTCGCGACAGCCACGCCCACGAGGCCGCCGTCCAGGCTGACGAGCGGGCCGCCCGAGTTGCCCGGATTGAGGTCGCCGTCCACCTGGATTGCAAACACCTCGCCGGCCTCGTCGCGCCGCAAGCTCGAGATCGACCCTTTCCCGATGGTGATCTCCGGTGTCTTGCCGGCCGTGAGCGACCTGCCGAACGGGAAGCCGAAAATGTTGAGGGGCAGCGTCTCGCTGATCGGCACCTTGCCATGAGGGTTGATCGGATCCGGAAACGGCCCCCTGGCCGTACTTAGGAGGGCGAGGTCGTTCTCCGCATCGAGAAAGGTCACCTGCGCTTCCGTGGTCCGTGCCGAGCTGGTGCCGCTATCGAACACGACGCGAACGGACTCTCTGGCTGCGCCCGTTTCGCTGGTGACGACATGCCGATTGGTGATGACGTAACCGACCCCTTTGTGAACGCCCGCAAGAAAGCCCGTTCCGGTCGCGGTGGTGCCGGAGAAGTTCACGGTCACGAAGACTGTCGCACGTCGCGTAGCCTCGACGGCGCTCTGGGCGGGCACGCCCCGCCTGCAGGAGAAGAGGCTGACCAGGAAGATCAGCAGAAACACACGGGCTCGCCGCGAGGCGCACATGTTGACGGCCCTGATTCTACGATTCGAGTCCGACCGCTACGCCTTCGCCGAACAAAATCGGGACCTGGAGGGTCTCTGGCTATTTCATCAATTAGGCGACTGAATCAATCGAGTTTAGAGCACTCAGTGTTTCGGCGCGGCGTCGCCCCAGATCTCTTTCAGGCGCGCGTCGCGCCCGCAGCCCGACCGGTAGAAGCCGTAGCGGATCGGGTTCTTCTTGTAGTAGCTCTGGTGGTATTCCTCGGCCTTCCAGAAGATTCCGGCCTTCACGATCTCCGTGGCGATGGGCTTTTTCAGGATTCCCGACGCCGCGAGCGCCTTCTTCGAGGCTTCGGCCGCGGCCCGCTGCGCGTCGTTTCCGAAGAAGATCGCGGTGCGGTACGAAGAGCCGTTGTCGCAGAACTGCCCGTACGGATTCGTGGGATCGACGTTGTGCCAGAACACGTCGAGGAGCTTCTCGTAGGAGATCTTCTTCGGGTCGTAGACGACCTCGATCGACTCGATGTGCCCGGTGCCGCCCGCGCCGACCTCGCGGTACGTGGGGTTCGCCTTCTCGCCGCCGGTGTAGCCCACCGTCGTCGAAACGACGCCCGGCAGGTTGTCGTACGGCCCCTGCATGCACCAGAAACAGCCGCCCGCGAAGGCGGCCTTGTCGAGGCCGGCGGGAGCCGGCTTCGTGGCGACGATCGCCTCGTCCGCCCGCGCGAGGGCCGCGAAGAGGACGAGGGCGAGGAGCGGGACGAGAAAACGGATGCTGCGACGCATGGACGAGGCCTCCGGTCTGGTCCTACGGACGGGACCCGCCCGTGGATGACGCGAAGGGGCGCTTTTGTTCCGGCGCCTTCCTCAGGCGGAGTAGGAACGACCGAAGAGCCGGCTGAGCGCGTCGGCCACCGAGCGGAAGGCGAGCTCGAGCCCCGCGGCCTCGTCCGCCGTGAACCAGCCGACCTCGAGGGTCTCGTCGCCCGCGTGGGGCTCGCGGCTGCCGACCGCGAGCGCCCCCCGGTAGATCACGATTACGACGGGCCTCCCCGGGTAGGAGAAGGCGCCGAGGAGATCTCCGAGGTCCGCCGTGACGCCGCACTCTTCGAGAGTCTCGCGCAGCGCGGCCTCCTCGAGGGTTTCGCCGCGGTCCACGTGCCCGCCCGGAAACGTCCAGCGGCCGTATCCGGGCTCGATGCCGCGCTTCACGAGGAGAACGCGGTCCTCGCGCACGATCAGGATGCCCGCGGCGATTTTCGGGTCGATCCAGTGGACGGCGCCGCAGCGCACGCAGACCGGGACCTTCTTCGAAGAGACGCCGACGGCCTGCTCTTCGAGGCGGGCGGCGCACTGCGTGCAGAAGACCGGGGCCTCGTACACGGCGTCAGGCTATCGCGAATCTGTCGCGGCGGCGCCCGAACGTCCCTTTTCGGGGCCTGGAAGGCCACGATTCCGGCCTGATTCCACGCGCCTTGACGTGGGGGGAAGAGGTGAAGAGAATTCGCAGTCCTTGTCCGGGCGCCCTGAGCCCGGGTCCCACCGGGAGGCCCCTTCAATGACTGTCCGAAAGTGGACCGACGACGACGCCAAGTGGCTGAAGGCGAACTTCGGCCGAATGGACATGCAAACGCTCTCGAAGGAGCTGGGGCTCCCGCTCGAGGACCTCGAGAGGAAGATCCGGCAGCTGAAGCTCGGAGGGCCCGAACGCGACAGGGCGCGCAAGGCCCCCGCGTCTCTGAAGGAGGCCGTGCGCGAAGCCTCGGCGGCGCGCAAGGAATACGAGAAGGCCATCGATCTCTTCCACAAACGGCACTTCGACGAGGCCGCGCGGCGCTTCGAGGACCTCATCGAGAAGCATCCGGACGAGAAGGAGTTCCTCGACCGCGCGCGGATGTACCTCGGGGCGTGCCGCAGCGGAAAGAAGACGAAGGGCACGGCCGCGGCCGAGCCGGATGAGCTGTACCACGCCGCCGTATTCGAAAAGAACCGTGGCAATGTCGAGAAGGCGCTGGATCTGCTCCGAAGGAACGCGGGTCGCCGCGACGGCGACGGCCGCGTGCACTACCTCACGGCCTGCTGCCTCGCGCTTCAGGGAGACGTCGACCAGGCGCTCCAGAGTCTGAAGAAGGCCATCGCCGCCGACGACCACAACCGGATTCAGGCCCGACTCGAAGCCGACCTCGCCGCCCTCCGGGGAACGCAGGGTTTCACGGAGCTCGTCGCGGGAGGCGCATGACCGTTGTCGTCCTCCTCGCCGCGGGCCGCGGCGTGAGGATGAGGTCCGAGCGGCCGAAAGTCCTGCACGAGGCGGCCGGCCGCCCGCTTCTCGACCGCGTCCTCGACACCGCGCTCGCCGTGGCGGGGCAGGCGGCGGCCGTCATGGTCGTCACGTCGAAGGAAGATTCTTCGAAGGAAGGCGGCACGGTCGCCGCGTACTTGAGAGCGAACCACCCGAGAGTGGGCATTGCCCTGCAGGATCCGCCGCGCGGGACGGGCGACGCCGTGCGCGCGGCGGCGGCGACGGGCGCTCTTCGGAAGGCGAAGACGGTCGTCGTTCTCTCCGGCGACGTCCCTCTCCTCTCCGTCGAGGCCGTCCAGGGACTCGTCGACGCGCTGACGAAGGACAAGAAGGCCGCGGTCGCGGTCCTGACGGCGAAGCTCGCAGACCCCACCGGCTACGGGCGCATCGTGCGGGACAAGAGGAAGTCTTTTGTTCGGATAAGAGAAGAGAAAGATTCTTCGAATGGTGAGAGAAAGATCTGCGAAATCAACACGGGCACCTATGCGTTCGACCGTGTGTTTCTTGAGAAGGCGCTTCCCCTCTTGACCTCTAAGAATTCCCTATCCGAGTTCTATTTGACCGACGTGCTCTCACTCGCCCTGAAGGCCAGGCGCAAGGTGGTCACGGTCTCCGGGGACCCCTCCTCCGCGCTCGGCGTGAATTCCCGGGCCGATCTCGCCCGTGTGGATTCCATCCTCCGCGGCCGCGCCGCGGAAGCCGCGATGGCTGCGGGCGCGACCCTTCTCCGCCCCGAGACGATCACGCTCGACGACGGCGTCATCCTCGGCACGGACGTGGTCGTCGAGCCGTTCGCGACGCTGCTCGGGAAGACGACGGTCGGCGCCGGCAGCCGGATCGGGCAGGGAACCGTGATCCGCGACGCGGTGCTCGGGCGCGGCGTGACGGTGAGGCCTTACTGCGTGATCGAGTCGGCCGTCGTCGGCGACGCCGCGGTCGTGGGTCCCTTCGCGCGCCTTCGAGAGGGAACCGATCTCGCGGAAGGGGTCCACGTCGGCAATTTCGTCGAGACGAAGAAGGCCGTCCTCGGGAAGGGCGTCAAGGCGAACCACCTGACGTACCTCGGCGACACCGAGATCGGAGAACGCACGAACGTGGGCGCGGGCGTCATCACGTGCAACTACGACGGGTTCGCGAAGAACCGGACGACGATCGGGCGGGACGTCTTCGTCGGCTCCGACGCGCAGCTCGTCGCCCCGATCACGATCGGCGACGGCGCCATCATCGCGGCGGGAACGACGGTGACGGAGGACGTCCCGAAGGACGCGCTCGCCCTCGCGCGCGTGCCGCAGACGAACCTGCCCGAGGGCGGCGCGAGATACCGCGAGCGAAAGAGCGGCGGGAAAAAGACCTGACGTGTGCGGAATCGTCGGATACGTCGGGCCCCGCGAAGCGACGCCGGTTCTACTCGACGGCCTGAAGCGGCTCGAGTACCGGGGCTACGACTCGGCGGGGATCGCCGTTCTGGGAGACGACGGGGTCGTGCGGGTCGCGCGCAGCGAGGGCAAGCTCGGCAACCTCACGGTGAAGATCGCGGAAAGCCCGCCTCCGGGCCGGTTCGGCATCGGGCACACGCGCTGGGCCACGCACGGCCGGCCGTCCGAAGAGAACGCGCACCCGCACCGCGACGCGTCCGGCCGCGTCGTCGTCATCCATAACGGCATCATCGAGAACTTCCTGCCGGCGAAGCAGAGGCTCCAGGCGCAGGGAGTCCGGTTCCTTTCCGAGACCGACACCGAGGTCGTCGCGCAGGCCCTCGGCGCGGCGCAGAAGGCCGAACCGGGCACGCCCTTCGCCGAGATCGTGCGCCGGACGGTTTCGTCCTTCGAAGGGATGTTCGCGCTCGTTCTCTTCTCGGCGGACGAGCCGGGGGTCCTCTATGCGATCAAGTGGGGGCCGCCCATCGTCCTCGGGCTCGGAACGGGCGAGAATTTCGTCGCGTCGGACGCGACGGCGCTGCTCCAGCACACGCGCGACCTGATCTTCCTCGAGGACGGGGACCTGGCGCGCGTGACGGCGTCCGGCGTCGCCGTGACGGGATTCGACGGGACGCCGCGCGAGCGGCCCGCCCGCCGCGTGGCGTGGGATTCGGTCTCGGCCGAGAAGGGCGGGTACCCGCACTTCATGGCGAAGGAGATCGCCGAGCAGCCGACGGTCGTCATCGAGACGATCGGCAACAAGCTTTCCCTCGAGACAGGCCTCTTCAACGAGGAGGAGATGGGCGTGCCGCGCGCGCTCCTTCGCGGCATCGACCGCGTGCAGATCGTCGCCTGCGGGACGAGCTGGCACGCGGGCCTCGTCGGGAAGTTCCTCGTCGAGGACATCGCCCGCGTGCGCGTGGGCGTGGACTACGCCTCCGAATTCCGGTACCGGTCGCCGCTCGTGGACCAGAGGACGCTCGTCCTCGGCATCTCGCAGTCCGGCGAGACGGCCGACACCGTGGCCGCGCTGAAAGAGGCGCGCCGCCTCGGGGCGCGCACGACGGGCCTCGTGAACGTGCCGAACTCGGCGATCGCGCGGATGGTGGACGGCGTCATCGCGACGCACGCGGGGCCCGAGATCGGCGTCGCCTCGACGAAGGCCTTCACGACGCAGCTCGTGGCTCTCGCGCTCTTCGCGCACTACGTCAAGACCGCGCGGGCCCCGGGGGAAGAGCCGGTCGACGCCGCGTTTCTCGCGGGCCTCGCGCGGCTCCCCTCGGCGCTCCGCGAGGCGCTCGCCCTCGAGCCCGAGATCGAGAAGCTCGCCCGCCGCGTCGAGAAGGCGCGGGACATGCTCTTCCTCGGACGGGGGGCCCATTACCCGATCGCCCTCGAGGGGGCGCTCAAGCTCAAGGAGATCTCCTACCTTCACGCGGAGGGGTATCCGGGCGGCGAGATGAAGCACGGCCCCATCGCTCTCCTCGACGACAAGCTGCCCGTGATCGGCCTCGCTCCCGATGACGCGCTCTACGAGAAGATCGCGTCGAATCTCCGGGAAGCCAAGGCGCGCGACGCGGTCGTCATCGCCCTCGTGAGCCCGGGGGACACGGACGTGTCGACCTTCGCCGACGCCGTCCTGACCCTGCCGAAGATCCATCCTGCGCTCCAGCCGATCGTGTCCGTCGTGCCCCTCCAGCTCCTCGCGTACCACGTCGCCAGGCGCCGAGGCTGCGACGTGGACCAGCCCCGCAACCTCGCGAAGTCCGTCACGGTGGAGTGACGTCGGCCGCCCGGAGCAAGCGCATGGCTCTGACGAAACACTCGTCCGCGGCCACGACACTCCCGAAACCCGCGGGAGCCGCCGTCTCGAGGACGGGAAACCTGCTCGCGTCGGGGCAGGTCCTCGCGAGCTCCGAGTCGCGCCTCGAATACCGCGTCGACCGGCTGATCGGCGAGGGCGGATTTGGCCAGGCGTACCTCGCGACCCGGCTTGGCCGCTCGCGCACCGTTCCGGAGGTCGTCTGCATCAAGGTGAGCGAGCGCATCGACGGCTGGGTGCGCGAGGCCTACTTCGGTCTCCTCCTCGACGAACATCCCCGGGCCATCCGCGTCTACGACATGTTCCCCCTGCTTCTCGGGGACGGCCGCGTCCTTTACTGCCTGACGCTCGAGTACGCGCGGCACGGCGACCTTCGCGCTTTTCTGCACCGCACCGGGAAAGGGTGGCCGGAAACGGTCGCGAGGCGCGAGATCGCGGGCATCCTGCAGGTGCTCGGAAAGCTGCACCGCGGCCAGATGCTCCACCGCGATCTCACCCCGATGAACGTGTTCGTCTGCGAAAGCCGGTTCTTGAAGCTCGGGGATTTCGGGATCGTCCGGCACCAGAGCGACCGGCGAGGGATCCGGGCGGACGCGCTGAACCCGCTCACGGCCCCGCGCGAGATCCTCGAGCGCACGGTTCCGAAGTGGCAGGCCCGCGACGACGTGTACCAGATCGGGCAGCTGATCGCCATGCTCGTGAAAGGGGACGCGCGCGCTCGGGTTCGAACTGCCGAGATCCGGCACCTGCCGTGCAGCGACCACCTGAAGGAGATCGCCTACCGGTGCATCGGAGAGCGCCGCAAGAGGTACGAGGCGGCCGACGAGCTGATCGAAGCTCTCTCCCACCCGCCGGCCCGCTTGCGCGCGGGCGCGCCCCGGACTCTGAAGGGAATTCACCTCGCGTTTACCGGCATTCTCTCCCGGAGTCGCCGCGAGGCCGTCCGCGCGGCGGGGCGGGCGGGAGCGATCGTTCACGGCGGGCCTTCGGCGCTCACGAGCGTAGTCGTCAGGGGCCGGCCGAACCCCCTTCAGGCCGCCGGGCGGGACGCGGGGGTGAAGCTCATGGAGATCAAGAGGCTGCGCGAGAAGGGGCACCGGATCACGCTCGTCAACGAGACGCAGTTCTGGCGGCTCGTCGGACGAAAGGCGCAATAGAGAAAGACCATGACCGACTGTGCTCAACACGCCCAGCCCTTCGCCCGCGCGACGGCGCGCTCCCAGCCGGCGCGGAGTTCCGCCGCGCGATCGCGCGACATCGCGGGCTCGAAGCGGCGGGCGATTCTCCAGTTCGTTCGTATCTCCTCGACGTCTTTCCAATAGCCGACGGCGAGGCCGGCGAGATACGCGGCGCCGAGGGCGGTCGTCTCGAGGACTTCGGGCCGGACGACGGGCACGCCGAGGAGATCGGCCTGGAACTGCATGAGGAGCTCGTTTCGGGTGGCGCCGCCGTCGACGCGCAGCTCGGTCAGCCTGATGCCGGCGTCCCTCTCCATGGCGTCGAGGACGTCGCCGCTCTGGAACGCGATCGACTCGAGGACCGCGCGCGCGAGATGTCCGCCGGTCGAGCCGCGGGTGAGGCCG
>JAMQPJ010000562.1 GCA_023717585.1 Thermoanaerobaculia bacterium | reverse complement strand
CGCCTTGAAGAGCGACGGATCTACCCGGCCCTTCTGCGGAGCCGCCCTCCGGCGGTGGGCGAGCGGGGACGTGGCCTCGAGAGAAGGGCGGGCGTGTCCTCGGCGATCAGCTTGCAGGATCTGACGGCCGCTCCAGCGCGGTCACGGCGCTTGCGCGAGCGCGCGACGACGGAGCACGAGTCGAGCGGACGTGGTCGCGCGAGAGCCTTTGCAAGCGTCCGTCGCCTCAAGATCCCACCGCCCGATCGTCTCGGTCGACACCCGAAACATCTCCGCTGTCTCTCGCTGCGAGAGCCCGAGGAATGTCCTGATGCGCAGGATCCGGAAGCGCTGCTCGGGCGCGTAGTGCGGCCGATGGCGGTCTGGCACCTTGCCCCAGCGCTCGGCGAGGATCGTGGCCGTCTCGCGCGTCATCCGAAGGAGCAGCGCCTGCTCCTCGGCCTTCGCGAACACCTGCGCGACCGTCACACCCGACTCGCGCAGCTTCCCGAGCGCCGAGCCGAGGGCGAGACCGAGAAGGTGGGTCGCGCGCAGCAGTGCGGGAAGCGCAGACGGCTCGACAACACGCCCGATGGCAACGCCAGAACCCCCGCCTCGCGGCGGGTGACAAGTGCGCATGGGAGGCTCCGTTGGGGCAGGATGCACCGCTTCGGAGCGAGTGGGAGCACGCCTTTTCTGCTTGAGGCCTGCGCCCAGTCGAGGGATAGAATGCTCATCATGTCCACGGACGAAATCCTCGCCGCCGTACTCGCTCTTGACGTCAAGACGAGGGCCGAAGTCGCGCACCGGATCATCGTCAGCCTCGACGAAGAGGGTGGTGACGATCTCGACGAGACCCAGTGGGAGGCCGCGTGGGTCGAGGAGGCCGAGCGCCGTCTCGCCGAGATGCGGAGCGGAAAGGTCAAAGGCATTCCCGGCGAGCAGGTTTTCGCGCGTGCCAGAGCCCGCTTCAAACCGTAACTACGAGTTTCATCCCGAGGCCGAGGATGAATTCTTCGCCGAGCTTGATCGGCTCGAGGCGATGGATCCGCCTGTAGCGGCCGACTTCAACGCGGAAGTCTTCGGGGGCGTGCACCTGCTCCTGGAGTACCCGGAGGCCGGCCCGGCGCTGGGCCGCTCGAAAGCCCTTCGCAAGAAGGTGCTCCGGAGATTCCGCTTCACCCTGATCTACGCCGTCGAGCCCGATCTGATCCGCATCATCGCGGTGGCTCACGAGCGCCGCCGCCCAGGCTACTGGCGCGCGCGGGTCAAGCGGTAGAACCTCGGGACGACTAGCTTCTCAGCCGCTACACTCTTCCTGTCCATGCCTCGTAGGGCCCGGCTCGCCTCGCTCCTGCCGCTGCTTTTTGCTGCGCCTCTTGCCGAGGCCTCACTCAGGAAAGTCGATAATGACGATGGCTTCCTGGTCACGGCCTACCCGACGGCCTCGGGCGGGGTTATTTCTTCGTGGGATGAAGTCGATTTCAGAGCCGAAAAGCCATGACGTTGAGGAAGAAGACGGCTTTCATGCAGTGGATTGACCGCGAGATCAAGGCCGACAAGGGCCTTGCGCGTCGCGTCAGCCAACTCGTCAGCGAAATGAAGGCGGAAAGCTGCGGTGTGAGCAAGTCCGTCCTCGACCTCGCGCGTCATGGCCAGCGCGTTGTGCTGCGGCGGGGGAGAAAGCCCGTAGCTGCGGTGGTGTCCATCGCCGATCTCAGGCTGCTGCAGAAGCTCGACGAACAGAACTTCGGGGATCTCCGCGCCGTTCGCGCCGAGCTGAAACGGAAAGGGACGATGCCTTGGGAGAAGGTCGAGGCGGATCTGGGGCTGAAGTAGCTCATGGCCTACGAGGCGTCGAGAGGGCCCGCCGCTGCCTTGCCTTGATTCCGACGTCTTCTAGGCCCAAACTTCCCTCGACGTGAGCGACCAGAAGGAACCGTTCGACGAGACCGTCGCGCCGCGCCGTCGGCGCCAGTGCTTTTTCTGCGACGTGGACAAGTCCGACGAGTGGATTTTCGTCGCCTCGCTGAACACGTTCGTCTGCAAGAAGTGCCACGACCGGATCGACGAGACGGCCCCGCCGAAGGCGGAGGCTAAGGGTGGCTCCTAGGCATCCGACCGTGGTCCGGAGATAATGGGCCTTCGGAGGTTCTCCCCGTGCTCGAACCTGCTGCGTACCATGAGCTGAGGCGGAGCCCGCGCGTCGCGCTGCGGATTCCGATCGGGCTGCGCTGGGAGGGCGAAAGGTTCATAGGATCGACACTGATCGTGAACAGCCACGGAGCGCTCCTGTACGCGCAGAGGAACGTGACGGTGGGAGACATTTTCGAGCTCGAGAACGTGCGCACGCGCGTGCTCTGCCACTGCCGTGTCGTGTGGCAGGCCGGGCTCGATCAGACCGGCTTCTTCAAGCTCGGGGTCGAGATGCTGGAGTCTAATCCGGCGGTGTGGGGCTCGGACTACTCGATGGCTCTCGCTCGGCTGCCAGGCTCTTCAGGCTGAAGCCGCCGGCCACGAGGAATACGAGGCCGATGAGCGTGATCGGCACGAACGAGAGCGCGTGCGAGACGAGCGCGAAGGCGCCGGCCGTGTCCTTCGAGACGCCATAGAAACCCGTGAGCGCGTACGCGACCGCCGCGTGATAGCCGCCCACGCCGCCCGGCGTCGGGATGGCGAGGCCGAGGACGGCCCATGTGAGCACGAAGTACGTCACGGGGAACGGGAAGTCAAGGTCGAAGGCGCGCATCGTGGACCAGATCTGGAAGGAGATGAGCATCCAGAGGAGAACGGAGGCCGCCCCGACCACGAGGACGTCGCGCACCGTGCCCAGCGTGCCCAGGCCGTCGAGGAACGAGTGGAGGATCGACTCGATCTTCGCGCCGATCCGGTCGGGCAGGAACCGGAGGAACGGGCTCACGAGGCGGTCGACGCGCGCGGGCTTCGCCGCCAGAAAGCCGAGGAAGGCGAGGCCGACGAGTGTGCCCGATCCGAGAAGGAACGCCGACCGGCGCAGGAGCTCGAATCGCCCCGACTCTTCGCCGCCCATTCCCGTCGGTGCCCAGCCGACCGCGTACGCGACGAAGAGCCCGATGACCGTGACGAGGTCGATGAGGCGCTCGAGGGCGATGGAGGCGAGGCAGGGGGCGACCGGAAGCCCGGCGTTCTTCGCGAGGGCGACGGGGCGCACGATCTCGCCGGCGCGCGCGGGAAGCAGCGTGGAGGCCGCGAAACCGATGGACGTCGCCGAGTTGAGCTGCAGGAAGGAGGGATGACCGGCCTTCTTCAGGAGCAGCCCCCAGCGCCACGACCGGAAAAGGGGAGTCGCCACGAGGCCGCACGCCGTCGCGAGGAGGAGCCAGCCCACGTGGGCGGCCGCGATGGCCCGGCCTACGGCCGCGAAATCGAGGGTCCTGAGGAACAGGACGAGGAGAAGCGCCGCGAGCCCGAGCGAGACCGCGACGCGGAGAGTCCTGTTTCGAGCGGCCATGCGTCGATGGTAGCCCACGGTTGGAGTAGATTCGGGACGTGCGGGCCGTCCCGGTGTATTTCGATCCCGTCATGCTCGGGCACGACACGGGCCCGTATCACCCGGAGACGGCGCATCGGGTCGAGGTCGTCGTCGAGACGCTGCGGCAGGACGGGCGTCGCATCGAGGCGCCGGACGCTCCCGAACGGACGCTGAAGGCCGTCGAACGGGTGCACGACCCGGCGTACGTTCGGCGCCTCTCCGCGCTCTGCAGAAGCGCGCCGGCCGATTTCGAGGGACCCTTCGCGCTGTTCGATTGCCCCGACAACGTGATTTCGGCCGCATCGTTCGAGGCGTCGCTGCGCGCCGTGTCGCTGACGCTCGCGGCGACCGACGCGGTCGTCGCGGGACGCGCCGCGTCCGTCTTCGTGGCGGCGCGCCCGCCGGGCCACCACGTGCAGTCGTCGCGCGCCATGGGTTTCTGTTTCCTGAACACGATCGCGATCGCCGCGAAGGACCTCATCGAGCATCACGGCGTGGAGCGCGTCCTCGTAGCCGACTTCGACGTGCACCACGGCAACGGCACGCAGGAGCTGTTCTGGGATGACGGGCGCGTCGCCTACCTCTCGGTGCACCGGTATCCGTTCTATCCGGGCACGGGCGCGGCCGACGAGGTGGGGGTCGGCCGCGGCCGGGGCACGACGCGGAACGTGCCGCTGCCCCAGGGAGCGGGGGACG
>JAMQPJ010000550.1 GCA_023717585.1 Thermoanaerobaculia bacterium | reverse complement strand
TCCCCGAGCAGGGGCTCGTGGCGAAGACCCGCGCCGCGGCCGAGCGCGAGAAGAAGACCACGCTGGTATTCCGGATCCTGACTTGGGCGATCCTGCCGCTGATCATCCTCACGATGATCCCGGCGTTCCTCTCGCTCCGGCGCATCCTGAACCCGATCCGCACGCACGCCGCGTTGGCACAGAACTGCATGAAGGTGCCCTGCACGATCGCCCAGAAGTACGAGCTGACCCGACTGCTCTATGAAGACCGCGTCGAGCTCGGCAGGCACCCCTTCCTTCTCGGCCTCTTTCTGAGGGGCGCGAAGTCGAACGAGATCCACGGCCTTCTCGCGACCGTCCAGCAGAAGCTCTTCTTCGACGGAGTCGTCCGGCCGCTCCTGAAGGAGTCCGAAGCACGGATGGCCGTCCTGAACTGGGAGACCTTCTCCGACTACCCCGCGTTTTTCGGCTCTCTTCAGAGTTTCCTGGCGTGGCGCGGCTTCGACCAGTCCCTCAAGAAGGCGGACGGCACCGACGCCTTCCGCGCGGAAGACCTCCGCCTCCTCGGCCTCGTGAACTTCGCCCAGAAAACGAAAGGGATCGCGGGGAGCGAGTTTGCAGCCGAGATCGACGAGTGGGCGGCTCAGATCACGCCGGCCGACCCTCGGCCGGATCTGTTCGTCACGCAGCTCGCCCGCGGGCGGAACGCCGGCGACCTGAAGACGGCCGTCCCCGACCCGAGCCGTCCCATCGACACGTTCGAGCGGTACTGGACCGTCGCGAACCTCGCGCGCTGGGATTGGAAGCTCATGAAGGGGCTGGAAGAATGGGTCCGGCTCTACACGTCGCTCACGGGGATCGTCGATCCTCAGCAGGCGGCCTACCTGAAGCGGACCGCCGACACGGCGAAGCTGTTCAAGGCGAACTACGACGCTTTGAGCAAGCACCTCGAATCGCCGCGTGCCGGAGAAAAGGGGTTCCCGGGCGCGAACATCGAGCAGTGGCAGCGCTACCTGAACGAATCCTATACGACGCTCCTCTCGCTCGGGCCGCCCACTGCACTCGCAGCCCCCGCACCGGCCTCTCCCGCCGCAGCCGCTCCCGCGACTGCCGCCGGCACCGCCGCGCCGCCGCCTCTCCCGGCGCCTCCCCCGCTTTCGTTCCCCGGCGCGACGATCGCCCCGACGTTTCACCCGGCTGCGCAGGCACGCGTCAACACGTCGCGGCTCCAGGAGCTGATCGGGCGCCTCCAGGTCGATTCGGCGAACCTGGGCGCGCAGAAGAGCGGCTTCGCTTTTCTCCTCGACGAGACGTCCACGCCCGGAAAGACGAAATTCTCGAACGGGACCGTCCTCGTCAGCGGGCTCCTCGCCGACGTCGGCGCGTACTCGGACCTCGAGGTGTTCCGGGCGAGCGACGACGGAAAAATCCTCGCCCAGGTGAACACGATCTCGTCCCTGGACGGCAAGAAGCAGAAGCTCGAGGAGTGGCAGAAGCGGCAGGAGGACCTGAAGAACGCGTCCGTCGCGAAGGCGTCGGATTTCGAGAGGACCATTCCGGACGGGCGATTCCGCTGGAGCGACGTGGGCCCCTTCGCGCGCCGCACCGCGGAGCTCGCGCTTCTCGCGCGCGTGCTTCCTCCCGTGCAGGAGTTCCTGACCGCGTCGATCGGCCCGGCCTGCAACCCCGCCATCTGCTTCCAGAAGCCGTTCACACAGATGATGATTCCCTACGGCAACGGGGTCGTCTCGCTCGCCGAACGGCAGACGAACGCGCTCTCGCGCGAAGATGCGAAGAGCGACGTCAAGGCGCTCTCGCAGGGAGAGATCGAATACCTGCAGCGCTTCCTCGATGCCACGGGCGCCCCCGTGAGGTCCGGAGGCGGCGGGTTCTCGGTCCCGGGTTCGGCTCTGACGGCCCGCGCCTGGCGCACGTACCAGATCGCCGTCGGAACCTGGACTCCGGGCGGAGGAGGAGGAGGAGGCGGCGCGCCCGACCAGGCCGGGCAGCTGACGCTCGCCGATCTGCAGGGCTTCGTCCAGACGAACGCGAACCTCAACCCCGTCATCGGGTACTACAAGAGCCGGTTCGAAGTGCGCGCGGCCGCCAAGCCGGCGGTGATCCCCGACTACCTCCTCGCCGCCGCCGAGACTTTCAAGAGAACGGTCGGGGCTCTCGGTGACAAGGACGAGCTGAAGTCGTGGAAGCAGCTCGCGACGGGAGCCGAGGGGGCCACGCTCCGAGGGTGGCACGCGTTCACCGGCGACCTCAGAATCAGAGCGGGACCGTACGGGCGATCGCTGAAGAGTCTCGAGGATCGGGGCGCGAGTCTGATCAAGACCGCGATCGAGCCGCAGTTCAACCCGAAGTGGGACGCCGTCCACCAGCGGCTCGCGTCCTGCTGCTCCGGGCAGTTTCCGTTCATTCCGGAGAGCCGCCTGAAGATGGAGCGCGCCGACTACGCCGCCGAGCGTGTCACGGGAGGGCTCTCGCTCCGCCGGAACCTCCCCACGATCGGGCAGGCCGACGTCATCGGCGTCCTGACCGAAGTCGGCGTCCTTTCAGATGAATACGCCGTCGACCCGCTGCTCTCGGGCGCCGAGCCGTCCTTCGACTTCATCCTTCAGAACCGTGGCTCGCTCACGGTCGCCCGCCTCTGGCAGCGCTTCATCAGCGGAACGAGCGGCACGGCGTCCACGTCGCTCGCGGGCAGGCCGGGGGGCACAGGCGGGCGCGAGATCAGCGTTCTCGCCATCGACCGCGAGCCCGGTGCGGGGCGCCGCCCTCTGAAAGACCGCGTCTCGCAGATCACGCTCTTCGACCGGGGGGTCATCCTTCGCCCTTCGACGGACATCAAGTCCCAGCGGATTCCGCCCCCGCTGGTCTGGAGGCTCAGCTCGGCCGACGCCCTTCTCACGATCAGCGGCCGGAACGAGCAGACCGGGGAAGGGGGATGGACGAGCACCTACGAAGTGACCGGCGGCCCTCTGAAGCTGTTCTATTTCATCCGGCTCGCGAGCGAAGGACGGACCGAGCTCTCGGATCCGAAGGTCTGGACCATCCGCGTCCAGATCCCGGACGGGAAGAACCCGCGGGAGCTCATCGAGGGAGCGTTCGAACTTCGCCTCGACGAGCCGCTGCCGCCCATCCTCCCGAACTGAAGGCGGGCGCGCCATGGCCTTCGACCTCCTGTCCCGATTCCGAAAGAGGTCGGCGGACGATCCGCCCCCGACCGAGTCATGGCCTCTCTTCGCGTTCGGAAAGCTCCCCGTCTACAAGGACTTCATCTCGGCGGGCCTCACCGACGACGTCTCGCGCGAGTTCCGCGACTGGCTGTCCAACGGATTCAGCCGCCTCTGGTCGACCCGCGACGACTGCCGTTCGACGGAGATCCCGCTCCACGCCTTTCTGATTCGCCTGCCCGAAAGCCGCAAGATGGCCGTCGGAGCCCTCTGGGGGAGCACGGATCAGGGAGGCCTCCGGAAGTTCCCGTTCGCTCTCTTCACGATCCTGCCCCCCGGAAAGCCGGTGGCCTCCGTGCTGACGGCGCTCGACTACCTCCCCGTCTTTGAAAGCCGCGCCAGAGAAATCCGGCGGAAGCATGACGCGGGGGGCACTCTCGCGGCGGTCTACCAGGAGCTCAGGGGAGCCAGGATCGAGATCCCTGTCCGGCCGAGGGAGCATGTCCTGGTGCGGCTCGCCGAGGCGCTCGCACGCTCACGCATCGGCCCTTTCGCCACGGCCCTCTTCGGAAAAGACGCGGAGACGCAATGGGCCGCCCTCCTCTCCGGCCTCGACGCGGCCGCCCGCAGCCCCACCGCCGGAGCGGCGGCCTTCCGACTCCCGCTCGCCAATGGGACGCCACCCCTTCATCAGCTGAAGCTCTGGACAGTCAGGCTCACGAAGGACTCGGCGTCGCGGGCGGGTCCGACCGGCGTGCTCTACCGGACCGGAGGCGAGGCACCGAGCGGCGTGTTTTTCTTCCGCGACGCGAGAGCGGAAGACATCCTCCTCTTCCACCCGGCCGCGATTCCGACCGACTTCGTCGAGGAGATTCCGCCACGCGCCCGGGCAGCGGCAGGACCGGCGGAAGTGGCGATCGATCCGGAGGCAGCCGCGGTAGCGCCACCCCTCGAGACCGGCTCTCCCCCGCAAA
>JAMQPJ010000545.1 GCA_023717585.1 Thermoanaerobaculia bacterium | reverse complement strand
AGTCGTGCAGCGGGACGCCGTGGTCCTTGCAGTTCTGCTGCAGCGAGGTGAGCATCTCCTCGGCCTGGGCGTCGGCGAACGGCCGCGCGAGGCTCGCCGTCGGGACGATGTGGTCCACTGTCGCGACCGTGCGCGTCGGGAAGGGCACCTTCCACCCGCGCGCGCGCAGCATCTCGAAGGCCTGCGGGCTCGTCACCTCGTGGACGAGGTGCAGCCCCACGAAGAGCTGCGTCTGCCCGGTCGGCAGCTTGCGGACCGTATGGAGATCCCAGACCTTCGAGAACAGCGACCCGCGCATAGCTTTCAGCGTAGCAGAGCGCGACGGGCCGCGCCGTCGAATACCTCCAACCTGGAAGTACGACTATCCTTCTGCCCATGACGAGGGGACGGATCCTGATCGTCGACGCGGATGCCTCGATCCGCGAGAACGTACAGAAGATGCTGCGGATCGACGGGTACGAGGCGCAGGAGGCGGCGTCCTGCCGCGTCGCAATCCAGTCCTTCGAAGCGTCGAGACCGGACGCTCTCGTCGTCGCCGCCCGACTGCCGGATGGAACCGCGCTCGACATCCTCGCGCACGTGAAGCGGGCCGACGCGGGCGTTCCCTGCGTCGTTCTCGCGCGGTACGAAGAGCTCGACGTGGCCGTTCAGGCGATTCAGGAGGGCGCGGAGCAGTTTCTGACCAAGCCCGTTCAGCTGGCGGTGTTTCTTCTCGTCGTCGACCGGGTTCTCGAGAACCAGCGCAATCGCCGCCGCCGCCTTCAGACCGAAGCGCGCGAGGCGCGGGCGGAGATCGATCCCTTCCGCGGCCCGAGTCCGGCGATCCGCCTCCTCCGCGATCGGGCGCAACGTGTCGCCGGCGCGAACATCCCGGTCTTCATCCGCGGAGAGACGGGGACCGGCAAAGGCGTCCTCGCGGCCTGGATTCACCGCCACGGGCCGCGCAGCGAGGAGTGCTTTCTGGACCTGAATTGCGCCGGGCTTTCTCCGGAGTTCCTGGAAAGCGAGCTCTTCGGCCACGAGAAGGGCGCTTTCACCAGCGCGGTCGCGACCAAGCTCGGCCTTCTCGAAGTCGCGCACCGGGGCACGCTCTTTCTCGACGAGATCGGAGACATGCCGCTCTCCGTCCAGCCGAAGCTCCTGAAGGTGCTGGAGGAGAAGAAATTCCGGCGCCTCGGCGATGTGCGCGAACGCCAGGTAGACATCCGGTTGATCGCCGCCTCGCACGAGAACCTCGAAGCTCTCGTCGACAAGAAGTCATTCCGGGCCGATCTCTACTTCCGGATCAACTCAGTCGTCCTGGAGATTCCGCCGCTTCGGGAGCGGCCCGAGGATCTGACCCCGCTCGCCGAATCGCTCCTCGGGCAGATCGCGCCCGAGCTGGATAAGGAACCGGTGCGGCTTTCGTCCGCGGCTCTCGGAAAGCTCCACGCTCATGGTTGGCCGGGCAACATCCGCGAGCTGCGCAACGCTCTCGAGCGGGCGGTTCTCATGTCGCCCGGGCCGGAGGTCGGGCCGGAGGAATTCTCCTTCGAGCCCGCGCCACGAGGCACGACGGCGTCGGCGGCAGGAGACGGCAGCCTCCTCGAGACGGAGAAGGACCTGATCCGAAAGACGATCGAGGCCGAGCGCGGCCGGGTCGGACGCGCGGCGGAATCGCTCGGCATCTCGCGCAGCTCGCTCTACCAGAAGATCCGCAGGAGCAGCCGGCGTCCTTCGGAATCGTGACGGTCTCCGTGGGTTCCTGTTCCCCGAGCTGACGGCCTCCGCGACGCGCCTCGAGGCCGAAGAAGCGCGAGCGGCAGGCGCAGCGGGGCACTGGTCGTCGAGTCGCACCTGCGAGGTGGGGCTTTCTCGCGCGACGGGCGCGCGCTACCGCTCCTTCGTCCACCTCGTGGAGCGCGCGACGCGGCCGTGATCCGAGCCCCTTGTTAGCATGCCCCGATGCGGCGCGGCGCTGAAGAGATCCTGGTCCTCGGCGCCGGGATCCAGGGTGTGTCCGCAGCGCTCGCACTGGCCACCGCGGGGCACCGCGTGACGCTCGTCGACGGCGACGACGACCTCATGCGCGGAGCGAGCCTTCGGAGCGAAGGGAAGATCCACCTCGGTCTCGTCTACGCCCACGATCCGAGCTTCCGCACGGCCCTTCTCATGCTCGAGAGCGCGCTCGAGTTCGCGCCGCTCCTCGAGACCTGGACCGGCCTCCCGATCTCGTGGGACCGCCTGGTCTCCCGCCCTTTCGCGTACGTCGTCGCGCACGACTCGATGATTGCCCCCGACCGGCTGTTCGCCTTCTACGCGCGGGTGGAGGACGCGTACCGCGAGCTTCGCGGCCGGCCGGGCCTCCACTATCTCGGCGGGATCCCCGAGCGGCTCGTGGACGACGCCGTGCCTGTCGGGCGGGTGCCCTGGCTGAGTCCGGAAGTCGCGAGCCACCTCGTGAGGACGCGAGAGCTCGCGGTCGACACGATCCGGCTGCGCGAGGTGCTGCGGGACGGGCTCAGGCGGAGGGAGACGATCCGCACACTCTACGGGCATCGCGTCTGCTCCGTCCGCCGCACGGGGACCGGCTTTTGCGTGTCGGGCCTGACGCGAGACGGCGCCCCGTGGACGCGAGAGGCCGGGGTCGTCGTGAACTGCCTCTGGCCGGGGAGGCTGGCGCTCGACCGGCAGATGGACCTCCTTCCAAAACGGCCGTGGGTCTACCGCCTGAAGATCAGGTTCTTCTGCGAGCTGCCGGAGGCGATGGCGGATCTGCCGGCGCTCACGGTCGTCGTCGGCCCCTACGGCGACGTCGTGCCGTGGGACGCCCGGCACACCTACCTCTCGTGGTATCCGGCGTGTCTCCGCGGCTGGAGCTCGGCGGTCGAGACGCCTCCGGAATGGGAGCGCGCCTGCCGCGGGGAGGTCGCGCCCGACGAGGCGTTACGCGTCGAACGCGAATCGCTCGACGCGTTTTCCCGGATCGTCCCCGGCCTCGAGTCGGTACGCATCACCGACGTCGCGGCCGGGGTCATCTTCGCCTGGGGAGATTGCGACATCGACGATCCGGCGAGCGAGCTTCACGAGCGCCACGACACCGGAGTGAGAGGAGCGGACGGGTACTTCACGATCGACACCGGCAAGCTGACGAGCGCGCCCCGTTTCGCCCGCCAGCTCCTCGAGCGGCTCGACGCGGCATGACGCCTCCGGGCCCGCTCGTCACGCTCGCGTTCCCGCTCCACCGTTCGGCGCGCTTTCACGACGTCGTCGCCCGCAACATCGAGTGCCTGGACGACCCCGGCTACGAGATCCTCGTCTCCGACCGCCACCTCGCGGACGACACGCTCGACCGTCTCGAGCGGCGGTTCGGCGGCGACCCGCGGATCCGCTTCCTGCGCGCGACGGACGGAGCCGGCTGGGCCGAGCACTACAACGCTCTCCTCGCGGCCGCGTCGGGCCGTTACTTCGCGTGGATGCCACACGACGACACCTACCCTCCCGGTTACTTCGCGCCGCTCGTCGCCGCGTTGGAGGCGCGTCCGGACAGCTTCCTCGCCTTCGGCGACGTCTTCGCGATCGGACTGGACGGCGAAGCGCTCGCCGGCGCCTCGCTCCCGCCGCGGCCGCCTGCCCGATGGCGCTTCCGCCACGCGCTGGGGCTCCCCTTCCGGTGGCAGCTCGGATACGCGTTTCGTGGCGTCCTGCGGCGCGACCGAGTCGTCGAGGAGCGGCTCTTCCTGCGGACCGGAGAGGAGGACGGATACGCCGCGGACGTCTTCTGGGTCTTCGCCGTCGCGCTCCGCGGCCCGCTCCTGCACGTCCCGGAGTCAGTGTGCTGGAAGCGGCTCTACGACGACAGCACGCACCGCCGGTGGGAGGACGCCATGACGCCGGCGAAGCGCATCCGGCGCTTCGCCGCGAATCGCCGGGTCCTCGCGTCGTACGTGCGTGACTACGGGCCGTCCGGCGTTGAGCGGCGGCTCGGACTCGTCGCCGTGACCGTCTGGGCGGCGGCCCTCGCGATCAGCCCGCTCGTCCGGTTCGGGGGGCGCCGCTCGCTCCTCGGGCGGCTCCGCGACGCCTTCACGCGTCGGAGAGTCGCGCTCGGCTTGCCGGTCACCGGCAATCAGCACACGCTGACTCCCTGAGCCGTCTGCATCATGGAGGCTCCCGGGACGGGCTCCCATGTTTCGTTCAGGCGCGAGCCTGCGAGAGGAGCCCGTCATGACGAAACTGCTTCGGAACTCGTCCCGACCCGCCGTCACCGTCCAGGAGACCGCGACCGTCGAAGCCGCCGTCAAGACCATGGTGAAGGAGCGGATCGGCGCCGTGGTCGTGCTCAAGGGAAAGAAGATGACGGGGATCTTCTCGGAGCGCGACATCCTCGACAAGATCATCCTCGCGAAACGCGATCCGGCCAGGACGCCCGTCTCGGCGGTCATGACGTCGCCGGTTCAGTACGTCTCGGGCAGCGTCGAGGAGGCGCAAGCGGCCTCGACGATGGCCGAGCACCACATCCGCCACCTCCCGATCCTCGACGAGAAGAAGAAGGTCGTCGGGGTGGTCTCGCTCCGCGGCGTCATGGAGGAGCGGATCGCGGATCTCGAGCACGAGGTGCAGGTTCTCGAGGCCTACCTCAACTACGACGGCGCAACCGGCTGACGCCCGTTTCCCGCGCCATCTTCCCGTCACCGCCCGGAATACGGCGTGTCGTCGACGCGTTCTCGCCCCGGGAGGTCCACATGAAGATCGGCATCCTCGGCAGCGGCGAAGTTGGCCAGGCTCTCGGGAACGGGTTTGTGTCGCGCACCTGGAATCACGCATTCAAGCTCCTGAGAAAGTGAACGAGGCGGCAATGTCACCGAAGGATGCCCCTCTCCGCGAACATCTCTCTCGCGCCCTCTCCTGGGAGAGTGCGCACATCAGTCTCGAGGGCGCCGTGAAGGGCCTACCTCCGCGCCTCCGCGGGAAGAGACCGAGGGGTTTCACGCACTCGCCATGGGAGCTCCTCGAGCACATCCGGCTCGCGCAGCGCGACCTCCTCGATTTCTGCCGCGATTCCGACTACGTCGAGGGCGATTGGCCGGACGCCTATTGGCCGGATTCACCGGCACCGCCCTTTCCGCGCGCCTTCGGGAAGAGCGTCGCGGCCATCGCGGCCGACCGCGAGGCCTTCCAGGCGTTCGTGGAAAAAACGCCGGATCTCTTCGCCGAGATCCCGGGCCACAAGGGGAAGACCGTTCTCAGGTCCGTGCTCCTCGCGATCGACCACACGTCGTATCACGTGGGACAGCTCCTGATGGCCCGGAAGCTCCTGGGGGCGTAGAGAGAGAGCCCCTTCAGCGCCCGCCGAAGATCTCCTCGAAGAAGACCTGCATCGCCTTCCAGGAGCGCCGTGCGGCGGGCTCGTTGTAGCCGACCATCCCCTTCAGTCCCGGGGCGGCCCGAGGCTGTTTCGCAACGGAGACCGGTAGGAACCCCGCCCGGACAGAGGCTCTACCCCAGCTCGGCCTCGAGCTTGTCGACGGTGGCGACGTACTTCTTCATCGCGTCGTCCTTCGACAGGCCCTTGCGCTTCGCCCACGCGTCGTACTTCGCTCGGCCCTTCAGATCGAGCATCCCCGGCCTCGAGCCGGCGACGTCCCCTTCCGTGGCCTGCTTGTAGAACGCGTAGAGCTCGAGAAGCTGTTCGTTGGACGGGCGCTTCGAGAGTTTCTCGACGCGCGCCTTCGCCTCGTTGAACTTGTCCGCGGCGGAGCCCTTCTTTGCAGCCATGACGTCTCCTGTGGTCCGGCCGGCATCATAGCGGCCCGTCCCCCTCGAGGCGTCCATAATCCCGCCGTGCGTACGGCCCTGCTGCAGATGGATCTCGCGTGGGAAAACTGGCAGGCGAACCACGCGCGCGCCGCGAACCTCCTCAAGCGCGCGGCCGACGGCGGCGCCGACCTCGCCGTCCTGCCCGAGATGTTCGCGACCGGTTTCTCGATGGACGGCGCGAGGATCGCGCAGCCCCCGGGCGGCCCCACGGAGCTCTGGCTCCAGGCCGTGGCGCGCGGCCTCGGCCTCCATGTCATCGCAGGGCTGGCGGAGACCGGCGCCCCGGGCGGCCTTCCCGTCAACAACGCGCTCCTCGTCACGCCGGACGGCAGCGTCTCGCGCTACGCGAAGCTCCACCCGTTCTCGATGGCGAAGGAAGACGAGCACTACGCCGCCGGATCGAAGGTCGTCACGTGGGAGGTCGCGGGCGCGCGCGTCACGCCGCAGGTCTGCTACGACCTGCGCTTCCCGGAGCCCTTCCGCCTGGCAGCCGACGGTACCGATGCCTTCGTCGTCGTCGCGAACTGGCCCGAACGCCGCCGCGCGCACTGGCAGACGCTGCTTCGCGCGCGCGCGATCGAGAATCTCTGCTACGTCGCCGGCGTCAACCGCGTGGGCGACGACGGCAACGGCTTCCATCACGCGGGCGACTCGGCCGTGATCTCGCCGTGGGGCGAGACGCTCGCGAGCGCCGCCGAAATCGAGACCGTCCTCCTCGTGGACGTCGATCCCGCGGTTGTGGCGGACGCGCGCGCGAAGTTCCCGGTGCTGAAGGATCGAAAGCCCGGCGGCTATCGGCGCTGACCGAGGTCCGTGTCTCGCTCAGACGATCTCGACCGGAATCGTCATGCTGAGCACCGCTTCGGGCCGGCACGTTCCGTCGCCGCACGCGCGATAGTGCGTGCGAAGGGTGATGTCCTTCTTTCCGGTCGATGCTTCTTGAGAGAGAGAGAAAGAGAGATTTGCTTCGAAGGTACCCGTCCAACCCGCCTCGCCGGCGCTCGCCGGGTGGGGCAGAAGCGCTGGCGCGGGTATGGAG
>JAMQPJ010000533.1 GCA_023717585.1 Thermoanaerobaculia bacterium | reverse complement strand
GTGCGGATGATCGAGGAGGTCTGTCGCGCAACGGGAGCCGAGGCGATCCGTGTCGAAGGTTGCGACAGTTGTTCCGACGCGCGGGTGATCCGGGACTCGACAACGATTCTCGCGGAACTCAAACGCTCCGTCGAGGGCCGTGGGAACGGGTGCCTGGCGCAAGACGTCCGGGGACAGGAATCCTGACGCCGGTTCGATCCGGTCAGGGCACTCGCTCTGCGGGGACGGGCTCGGCGGCCCCGAGAAGCGCCCGGGCCTCCTCGAGCGGCGCATCGTCCCGGATCGAATCGAGGGGAAAGCGGGCGAAGCGCGCGGCGGCGTGACGGAGAGGATGTCCGTCGGGCAGACGCGAGGCCTCCGCGACGAGGAGGGCGGCCTCGAGGGCGTGGCCCACTGTCAGCGCGAAGCGCCGCGCGCCGGCCTCGAGCGCCGTCGCGTCCGGGACGCGGGAGAGCCAGGCCGCCGCGTGCCGGACGGCCCCCGAGGCGCTCCGGCCCGCGGAACCGAGCGGTCCCCCGGCTCCCGCGAGGCAGCGCGAGACCTCTTGCTCGACGGGACTGAGTCCCCCGACCTTCGTGAGCGCCCGGAGGAGGTCGAGGGCGAGGACGTTCGTCGTCCCCTCCCAGAGCGGAAGGACCTGAGCGTCTCTGAGAAGCCGCGGAAGGCCCGTGTCCTCGACGTATCCGGCACCGCCGAACGCTTCGAGCGCTTCGCTCGCGACGACGATGGCCTGCTTCCCCGTCGTCAGTTTCGCGATCGGCGTCAGGATCCGGAGGAGCGCGTCCTCCCCCTCCGACAGAGCGTCGTTCTCCTCCCGTCCGAGGAGCTCGACGACCCGGAACGTGAGGAGGAAGGCCCCGGCATAGAGCGCCTCCAGGTCGGCGAGGGTCTCGGCGTGGAGCGGCTTGTCGAGGAGCGGCCCGCCGAAGGCGGCCCGCTTCGCCGCGTAGTCGCGGGCGAGGTCGAGGGCCCGTCTCATCCCGGAGACCGCGGCGACCGCGTTCCAGGTCCTTGTCATGTTCAGCATCGTCGCGATGTTCTTGACGCCGTTCGAAAGGCCTTTCACGGGGACCGCCCGGGCGCCGACGAGATCGAGCTCCGCTGTCGGCAGCATCCGCGTCCCGAGCTTGTCCTTCAGGCGGTGTATCGCGAGGCCGTTCGGGTTTCCCGCCTCGTCGCGGGTCTCGAGGTAGAAGAGGGCGAGGCCCTTCCCGCCCGGCGGATTTCCCTCGGGACGCGCCAGCGTCATGGCCATCTCCGAGGTCGTCGCCGACGTGAACCACTTGGTTCCGTAGAGCCGCCAGGTGTCTCCCTCGAGCCGGGCCACGGTTTCGCTCGCGCCCACGTCGGACCCTCCGATCCGCTCCGTCATCCACTGGCCCGAAGTCCAGGCGCGGGCGGGGTCGCGCGCGGTCAGGCGCGGCAGCGCGCGGGCCGCGAGGTCGGCGTTTCCGGAGACGAGGATGGTCTTTGCCGCGCCGTCGGTCATTGCGAGCGGGCAGGAGGTGACGCCCGACGAAGGTTCGAAGAGGTGGACGAGCGCGAACTGATGGAGACGGGAGAAGGCGCCGTGCCGCCGTTCGTAGGGAAGAGCGACGAGGCCTTTCTCGGCCGAGATCCGGAGCGTCTCCTTCCAGAGGCGCGTCAGCTCGATCCGGTCGACGCGGCGTCCCCACGGGTCCCACGAGGTCAGTGTGGGGACAGACGCCTCGTCCTCCCGGAGAAGCTCGTGGAGCGGCCCGCCCGAGAGGGCCCCCATCTCCCGGAGAGAAGGCTCGATCTCCCGGAAGACTTCGGCCGGGAGATGGTTTCCGAGGAAAGCGCGAAGAACGACGTCGCTCTCGAACGTGTTGCCGAGCACCGGGGGAGCCTGGATGAAGGACATGGCGTGCCTACGTTATCCCACTAACCCCTTTCCAGAGATGAACGAACAAGCGAGGTCGCTGACGCGGAAGGAGCCCGACCGGATCTGAGAGATCCTCGGCGCATAAGATGACGGCGTGCGCCTCATTCACCGCGCCCGCGCGGCCCTCGCGGCCTGCGCCCTCCTGCTCGCGTCCTGCTCCGCGCCCCGGGACCCAGTGACCGAGTGCCTGACGGGCGCCGTCGCCGCCGCCGAGAAGCGCGACGCGGACGGCGTCATGGCCCGCGTCGCCGAGGGGTTTCGCGACGCCGAAGGCGGCGGCAAGGCGGACGCGGCCGCGCTCGTGCGCCGGTACCTCGGCGCCTACGAGTCGCTCTCGCTCACGCTCTCGGACGTCGCCGTCGCGCGCGGGCCCGCAGCCGCGCAGGCGAAGTTCAAGGTGCGGATGTCGGGCAAACCGCGCGCCGTCGGCGGACTCGACGGGCTCCTCCCCCGCTCGTCGCGCTGGAGTTTCGACGTGCGCCTCGAAGCCGGACCCGGCGGCTGGAAGATCGCGTCCGCCGCCTGGAGCCCGCTGGACGACGGGAACTGAAGGGACGGACGGCCGCGCTGCGCTAGTCTCCGGCGCGCATGCGTCACTTCCTCGATCAGGTCCCCTGGCCGCTCGCGATCCTCGCGGCGTTGACGCTCGGCCTCGCGCCGTTCCGTCCGCCGCACATCGTCGAGAAGCTCCAGATGCTATTCCAGGGAACGCTCGTGCGGCCGATCGACTGGCTCGACCTCGCGATGCACGCCACGCCGTGGCTCCTCGTGATCCTCAAGGGGGCTTTCGCGCTGAAGCGCTGACGGACCGAGGTCAGCGGGCCTGGCGTGCGGCGGCCTCGCGCTCCTTGTTCAGCTCACGGCGCGCTTCGTCGAGCTTCCGGCGGGCGGCCGCCGTGTCCTCGGACGTCATGCCTTTCCTCACGGCCTCCTCGTCCACCGCGCGCCGCGCGGCCTGCACGTCGGCCCGAGCGTTCGTCAGGCGCCCCGAATGCGTCGTGCCCTCCGAGGCGTCGCGCGCGTACACGATCGCAGGCATCCCCGATGCGCCCGCCACCGACATGGTTCCACCCGTCACGCCTTTCTTGCCGAGCTTGCGCTCCCGCGCGAGGTCGGCGAGCGTCTTCGGCTTCGCCGACACGGCCGTGGACGCTGTGCCGAGGGCCGCCGGGGATGTCGTCGCCGGCGCAGCCGGCGTCGACGAGACAACCTGGGCGATGAGCAGGAGCGCAAACATGGTGAACCTCGGCGAAGATTCTACTCCGCGACGAGCCACACCCTGAGTCCGAAGCGCCTCTTACCGGGCCGGAGCGCTCCCATCACTCTTGAGGAACTTGAACAGCTCCGAGTTCGTGGACAGGATGAGCCACGTCTTCTCGTCGAGGCTGCCGCTCAGAGCCTCCATCGACTTCAGGAACTTGTAGAGGTCGGCGTCCCTGCCGTAGGCCCGCGCGTAGATGGCGGTGGCCTTCGCGTCCGCGATCCCCTTGACCTCCTGGGCCGACTTGTAGCCGCCGGACGACGCGCCGAGGACATCGCGCTCTTTCTGGCCGCGGATCTCGGCGGCGCGGCCCTGGCCCTCGGAGCGGCTCCTTTCCGCGATGCGCTTCCTCTCCGAGATCATCCGTTCGAAAACCTTCGCCTGCACGCTCTCCACGTAGTTGATGCGCTTGAACCTCACGTCCACCAGCTCGATCCCGAACTCGGGCGTGATCTTTGCGGCCTTCTCGAGAATGATCTTCGCGATCCCGCCGCGGCCGGCGCTCACCTTCGCCATGGCCTCGGCCGCTCCGATCCCTTCGAGATCCTCCGTCACCTGGAACGTCCGGTTCGTCGAGCGGACGACCTCGATCAGGTCGAAGGAGGCGATGGCGTTCCGCGTCTCGCCGTCCACGATGTCGTCGAGGCGGCTCTGCCCGCCCCGCTCGTCGCGCACGGCCTGGAAGACGCGCAGCGGGTCGGCGATGCGCCAGCGGGCGTACGTGTCGACCCAGATGTACTTCTTGTCCTTGGTCGGGATCTCGTTCGGGTCTCCGTCGTATTCGAGCCAGCGCTTGTCGAACCGGTGCACTTCCTGGACGAGCGGCACCTTGAGGTGCAGCCCGGGGTCCTTCACGACGCCGCCGACCGGCTTCCCGAACTGGGTGAGGATCGCCTGCTCGGTCTCGGAGAGCGTGTAGACCGACGAAAGAAGGAAGGCGATCGCCGCCACCGTCCCCACGACGATACCGGGCCCCTTCATGGCTTCACCTCTTTCCGCTCGCCCTCGAGCTGGAGGAGCGGGAGGATGCCTTTTGCGCTTTCGTCGAGAATCAGCTTTCGACCCACCTTCGGCAGGATCGCGCTCAGGGTTTCGAGGTAGATGCGGCGCCTGGTCACGGCGGGCGCCTTCCGGTATTCCTCGTGCAGGGCCTCGAAGCGCTTGGCATCCCCCTGGGCGTTGTTGACGCGCTCGAGCGAGTAGCCCTCGGCCGCCCGGATGGCCTGTTCGGCCTCTCCCTTGGCCTTCGGAACCGCCTTGTTGTACTCGGCCCAGGCGTCGTTGATGGCGCGCTCCTTCTCCTGGATGGCCTGGTTGACCTCGTTGAA